>CAIVGD010000156.1 GCA_903905395.1 uncultured Verrucomicrobiota bacterium | reverse complement strand
GCTCCGAGAGAGATTAGTCCCGCGACTGCGGGACCCGCTCCACAGTTGTTTTCAGTTTTGAAGTTGGAAGTTTAGGGGGCGGCGGCAGATGCGATGCGGATTTTTAGCCTTTTGTTCCGACCAGTTGGAGGACTTGGCCTAGTGCGCGGCTAATTTCAGCCAACTCCTCGGCGGGCATGATCTCGATTCTCGTCTGGAGTCGGTGTTTGGCGATCGCTCGAATTTGATCGATCACTGCGACCCCTTTTTTGCTCTGGCAGGTCACGGGGATTGTGATGGGCGGGTGTGCGCCAGCCGCCGTTGAAAGAGGCACGACCACCACCGTTTGGCGAAGTCGGTTGAGGGTATCGTGGCTTAGGATCACGCACGGACGGGTTTTTTTTATCTCCGACCCCTGCGTGGGATCGAGACGAACCCACCAAACTTCACCCCGCCGTGGCTCCTGACTGTTCATTCCGCCGGAGGATCATCAAACGACTGCCATTCCCGAGTCTCCCGCTGGAGATTCACATCGCGATTAGCTGACTGGCAAGCGGCGGCGAGGTCGTCGTTCCGCTTCACCAACTCCTTCTCGAGCAAGCGGGTGACCAAACGAGAGCGTTGACGGGGCGGGACCGAAGCCTGAAAACTCCGCGCCACAGAGTCTGGAATGGATAGGGTTACCCTCACGCACACAGTATGCGTTACGCTTTATGACTTACGCAAGCAAATATAGGGGGACGCGCCGCGGGGCGGCCAGGAGGAGATAGGGGGAGGCGCTGCGCCGCCAGTTGAAGTTTAAGATTAAGTTTAAGTCAGAGGAAGTACGCTTGGGGTCAGACCTCAATTTTAAAGCTATAATTTTGTGGGTAGTGGGAAGGGAAAAGTGAGTAGTGAGTAGTTGTGAACTCAAGCATACTACCCACTATGCACTGCCCACTACTTACTGGGCTAAGGTTTAGGTAGAGGCGGGATCTCCGAGGCCGCCTGCGCTGAACGTTCCCACCTCAAAACATCTGCAGGCCAGCATTTTCAAATCTGCACCCTAAAATGCGGGATCCATTTACAAGCAGGTAAAACCCTCCTTGGTAGCCGCCGTTTTCAGTGCTTGATCTCCACTCAGAAAAATTTGATTTTTAGGGTGGTTCCCGCAGGAGACCAGAGCGGCGGCTAGCTGGAGGGAGTCGGCCGACCGCAACCCGTGAACTCGAATCAACCTTTTGGCCATTTCACGCAGGGAATCGGTAGGCTCCATTTCAATCCAGGAGTGAGCCAGTACCGTGAGGCGGGCTCTGGCACTGTCCTCATTGGCTTCATCAATTTCCCCCTTTGAGCGACGCCGAAAAAGAGCGGATTCAACCTCCACGGTAGTACCCCACCACACCACCATTACAGGATCCTTCTCCAACTCTCCTATCCGTTCCTCGGAGTTGGCCTCCACCCACAAGAGCGGGGCAATCGCAGACGTGTCCCAGAATCTCACCGACCTTGACGGCGCTCCTCAAGCACTGCGGCACTCAAACTCGGCCCATGGGCTGGTGGCAACCGCTTAAAGGCGGCAACATCCAACCTAGAGCGCGGTGCTTTGCCTTCTCCTTGCTGGAGGGCGTTCCGGATTTCCTCAGGCCATCCCGCAGACTCGACAGGCTCCAGCACAGCCACGACTTTCCGGTGGTCCGTGATCAGGACGCTCTGACCCGCCTTAACCTTTTCCAAATAACCACTAAGAGAATTTTTAATTTTAGACACACTAGCCTGAATCATTTGACTACTATGGCCATATTTGTAGTTGAGTCAAGAGGAGACCCGCCGCGGCGCAGGCGCGGGCGGGAGTCATTGACGAATTGCATCCTCCGTTTAATCTTGGGCTGTGAGCACGACCAAGATTCTCAATATTCTGGAGGGGGCGAAGATCGAAGCCGGTCAGGCTCGAGCTATTGCCGAGAGCCTCGAAGTGGCCTTCCGGGAGCAGGAAGAAGATCTGACCCGCCGATTGATGACGAAGCATGACGGCTCGGAAATGAAGGCAGAAATCATCAAATGGATGTTTCTCTTCTGGGTTGGTCAGGTGATCTTCACGATGGGAATTTTGAAGTTCATGCGTTGAGGGGAGGACGTGGAGCCGCAGGCGCGGCCGCGTGCGGGAGAAGATGGAAGATAGGGGATGCCGCCGACGCGGATTTTGGATGTTGGATTTTTAATTTTTGATTACTGGAGATTGGGGAGAATGTTTGAAGGTAAGAAGGTGAGAATGTGGTTTTGAAGTTGGAAGTTTGGGTAGCGGCGGCATCTCCGAAGCCGCCTGCGGGGAAACTTGTATTCTCAACGCTCCAGCTAGGCGTGCTCGGAGAGCCCGCCCTACCTGAGCATCAAGCGGGACCGTCATCGGTTTTGAATTAGGATGGCTGTCCCTACCGGTGTGAGATCACCTTCGATCTGAAATCAAAAATTAATCTTCCGCTCTATGCCCTTTCGGAGCCACAATCCCCTCGTGCCTTCCCCTCGCCCTTCCAAAAAAACCAAACCAAAAATTTCGCGACTTCCCGAACCCGCCCCGCGTGACGAGTCACCCGATAATTCCTCCTGTAAAACCCGACGTCTCCTCCTGAAGCTTTCCGGCGAGACGCTGGCCGAATCTGGTAACCACCTTTCCACCGCGGTCACCCGTCGCCTCGCCCACCAAATCCGCGAGATCCTTTCTCCTTCCCTCCAATTGGCCATTGTCATCGGCGGGGGCAATATCTGGCGGGGCGCCCCAGCCTCCGGCGAAGGTCGGATGGATCGCAATACGGCCGACTACATGGGCATGCTCGCCACGGTCATCAACTCCCTCGCCCTCCAGGACGCCCTCGAATATGTGGGGGTGGAAACCCGTGTGCTGACCGCCATCGAGATGAATAACGTGGCCGAACCGTTCATCCGACGCCGGGCGCTCCGGCACTTGGAGAAAGGACGAGTGGTCATCTTCGCCGCCGGCACTGGACACCCCTTCTTCTCCACCGATACCACGGCCGCTCTTCGCGCGAGCGAGATCGGGGCCGATGCCTTGCTCAAAGCCACCAAGGTGGATGGGATCTACGATTCCGATCCCGAAACAAATCCGAGGGCCCACCGATTTGAGACGATCACCTACGGCGATGCCCTGCGGCGTCGCCTCCAGATCATGGATTCGACCGCCTTTTCGCTCTGCATGGATAACAAGATCCCCATCGTGGTGTTTGATGTGTTTCGCGAGGGCAACCTGCTCGCCGCTGCCCAGGGTCGCCCCGTCGGAACCCGTGTCATCGCGGGCGAGTAAAACACTCGAACTCTTTCCCTAAGCTAAGGTTGGGTGGGCTCTCCGCGCACGCCTAGCTGAGGCGTTGAAAGTACAAATTTCAACGTAGGCGACCTCAGGCTGGAAGTTAAGGTAGGGCGGGCTGTCCCTAGCCCGCCTAGCTGAGGCGTTGAGAGTACAATTTTCTGCGCAGGCGGCCTCGGAGATGCCGCCCCTACCTAAGGCTGGAAGTTGAGGCGTTGAGAATACAAATTTCTACGCAGGTGACCTAAGGCTGAAGGTTTAGGTAGGGCGGGCTCTCCGAGCACGCCTAGTTGAGGCGTTGAGAGCCAGTGAGTTAAAAGTAATCACGTGGGCGTAAAAATAACGGCGCACCTTTTCTAAACATCGGAAGTTTAATCTTTAGATGAAATTTATCCCGAGAAAGCCTCGTTTGGAGCATGCGACGCCCTTTTGGGTTTCGAATCCTGACTACTTCATCACGATCTGCTGTCTCCGCAGAGGATTTAATCAACTCTGTCGTCCTGAAGTGGTTCAGGTCATTTTCCAGTCTGCCCATACTTATCAAGTCAGTCACCGATGGTATTGTGAACTACTGGTTTTAATGCCAGACCATATGCATTTGATTCTGAGCGTGGGAGAAACAAAGAAAATCACAGACGTAGTCGGAACATGGAAAAGATGGATGGCCAGGAAAGTAGGGACGCAGTTTCAGAATGGATTCTTCGATCATCGTTTGCGAGGTGCTGGGAGTGCCCAAGAGAAGTGGGATTATGTGAATTTGAACCCCGTGAGAAAGGGGTTGGTTTCGAGGGTTGAAGATTGGCCGTATCGATGGACGGGAAAGGAGCTTAGTTCGGGATCAGCTAATAGCGCAGGCGACCTCGGAGATGTCGCCCCTACCTAAGGCTTGAGCGCGGGCTTTCCGAGAACGCCCAGTTGAAAGGCTGGAGGTTGAGGTAGGGCGGGGCTGTCCCTAGCCCGCCTAGCTGAAGCGTTGAGAATACAAATTTCAACGTAGGCGACCTCGGAGATGTCGCCCCTACCTAAGGATTGAGCGCGGGATTCGCACATTCCTACCCCCTCTTTCTTTCTTCCGAATTGCTTTCTTTCTTCCTACTCTTTCGAGCATATGTCGGCGCCCCAAATCAATATTTCTGATGTCGCCTCTCTGGCCCGCCTCACCCTCACCCCGGAAGAAACGGCAAAGTTCTCCTCCCAGCTCGCCCAAGTCCTCGCCTACATGGAAACGCTGGGCCAAATCGCCACGGGCGATGTACCCGAAGTCACCCCGCCCGCCCAACCCGCCCTCCGCAAGGATGTCCCCTCCCCCGGCCTCCCCGTGGAAGCCGCCCTGGCCAACGCACCCGCCCAGGCCAACCACCTCATCCTCGTCCCTAAGATCGTCGAATGAGCCTAGCCCACGAAACCATCGCTTCGCTTCGGCGTCGCCTCCTCGCCAAGGAGATCCACCCGCGCGATATCCTCAAGGATCTCTTCACACAAATCGATGCCCGCGAGAAAACTCTCCACGCCTACACTTATCTCAACCGCGACGACGCCATCGCCTCGGCCGAAAAAGCGAATCTCTCTCTTCCTCTCGGCGGCATCCCGATAGCCCTCAAAGATAATCTCAACGCGTTGGGAGATCCCTGCACCTGCTCCTCAAAAATCCTCCAGGGATACAAAGCCCCATACGACGCCACCGCCGTCGCCCGTTTGCGCCAAGCCGGCGCCGTCTTTCTCGTTCGGACGAACATGGACGAGTTCGCCATGGGTTCCTCGACGGAAAACTCGGCCCTAGGGGTCACCCGCAATCCGTGGGATTCGTCCCGCATCCCCGGCGGTTCCTCCGGTGGCTCCGCCGCCGCCGTCGCGGGTCGCATCGCTCTGGCCGCCCTGGGCTCCGACACGGGCGGTTCCATCCGCCAACCCGCCGCCCTTTGCGGATGCGTGGGCCTGAAACCCACGTACGGACGAGTATCGCGTTACGGCCTCGTCGCCTTTGCCTCGTCGCTCGATCAGATCGGTCCCCTCACCCGCACGGTCGAGGATTCCGCTCTCCTACTCTCGACGCTCGCGGGTCACGATCCGCGCGACAACACGACCGATCTCCGTCCTCCTGAAAAATTTCTAACCCAGATGGATGGTTCGGTAAAAGGAGTGCGGATCGGATTGCCCAAAGAATATTTTCTTCCAGGGATGGATGTGGAAACCGAGACCGCCATCCGCGCCGCCGCCGATTGGTTCAAGAAAAACGGGGCCACCATCGTCGAAGTCTCCCTGCCCAGCACTCCCGCGGCCATCGCGGTATACTACATTATCGCGACGGCCGAGGCTTCGGCCAATCTGGCCCGTTTCGACGGGGTGCGATACGGACGGCGTGCGACCGATGCCCGCGATGTTCTCGATCTCTATCACCGGACCCGCTCGGAAGGTTTCGGCGCGGAGGTAAAACGCAGGATCATCCTGGGCACTTTCGTCCTCAGCGAGGGTTACACCGACGCCTACTATCGCCGGGCGCAGAAGGTCTGCGGACTGCTCCGTCAAGATTTTGAAAAAGCGTTCACGGGTTGCGATCTACTGCTGACCCCCACGAGTCCCGAGCCGGCCTTCCCGCTGGGCGAGCGCACGCAGGATCCGTTAAAAATGTATCTGGCCGATGTTTT
>CAIVGD010000155.1 GCA_903905395.1 uncultured Verrucomicrobiota bacterium | reverse complement strand
GCGGATGGGCCACATTGAATTGGCCGTGCCGGTCAGCCACATCTGGTTTTACAAGTGCATGCCCAGCCGTCTCGGGTTGATGATGGACATGACCGCCCGGGATCTGGAGCGGGTGATTTATTACGAGGATTATCTCGTGATCGACGAGGGGAAGACCCCGCTCAAGCCGAAGCAGTTACTCACAGAAACGGAATACCGCGAAGCCCAGGAACAGTTTGGGGATTCCTTCATCGCCAAGATGGGGGCCGAAGCCATCCGGGATGTTTTTAAAAAGATTGATTTGGATGAACTGGCCACAGAACTGGAGCAACAGCTCGAGACCACCAAAAGCAAGCAGACCCGCAAAAAAGTCGCCAAGCGGCTCAAGCTCGTCCAAGGATTCATGAAGGCGGGTTCCCGTCCGGAGTGGATGATTCTCGAAACGTTACCGGTCATCCCGCCCGATCTGCGTCCGCTGGTGCCGCTGGAGGGGGGCCGGTTCGCCACCTCCGATCTCAACGATCTTTATCGTCGGGTGATTAATCGGAACAACCGTCTGCGCAATTTACTTCAACTGAAGACACCTGAAGTCATCATCCGGAACGAAAAGCGGATGCTCCAGGAATCGGTCGATGCTCTGATGGACAATGGCCGGCATGGCCGTGCCGTCACCGGGGCAGGCAACCGACCCCTCAAGTCTCTTTCCGACATGCTCAAGGGGAAGACCGGGCGGTTCCGGATGAACCTCCTCGGCAAGCGCGTCGATTATTCCGGACGTTCCGTGATCGTCATCGGGCCCGAACTCAAATTGAATGAGTGTGGTTTGCCCAAGAAGATGGCGTTGGTCCTGTTCGAACCTTTCATCATCCGCCGGCTCAAAGAATTGGGTCAGGTGCACACCGTGCGCTCCGCGAAGAAGATGATTGAGCGGAAAGAGGCGATTGTCTGGGACACACTGGATGAGGTGACTCGCGAGCACCCGGTTCTTCTGAATCGTGCGCCCACCCTTCATCGTCTTTCCGTTCAGGCTTTCGAGCCGAAATTGATCGAAGGCGATGCCATTCGGATTCATCCGCTGGTCTGCACGGCGTACAATGCGGACTTCGACGGCGATCAGATGGCCGTCCACATCCCGCTGAGCGTGGAAGCCCAGTTGGAGGCCCGGCTGCTCATGCTGGCACCCAACAATATTTTCGGGCCGAGCAATGGTCGCCCGATCACCACTCCCAGCCAGGACATCACCCTCGGGTGCTACTACTTGTCGCAAAATCCGATGCGTTCGACTGAAAAGACCGACCATGGGAAGAAGCGTCTGAGTGCATTTTCCGACGCCGATGAGGTGGATTTTGCCATCAGCGAGAAGAGCATCAATATCCACGACTTGATTCTTTTCAAGAATCCCGATTACCAGAGGGAAACGGTTTTTGGGGATGCGACCAAAAAGTTCATTGAGACCACCCCCGGGCGGGTGGAGTTCAACAGCATCTGGCCGAAAGAAGTGGGCTTTATCAATAAGCCGTCTGGAAAAAAGCAACTGGGGGAGATTATTCTCAGGTGCTACGAAAAAGCCGGCCACCAAGTAACGGTGGAGTGCCTCGATAAGCTGAAGGATCTCGGCTTTAACTCGGCCACGCGATCCGGAGTTTCAATCGGTATCAACGACATGATCATTCCAGAGGAGAAACCTGCGGTGATCGAACGGGCCCGTGGGTCTGTTGCTCAAGTGGAGAAGCAGTACCGGATGGGGGCGATCACCGATGGAGAACGTTACAACAAGATCGTCGATATCTGGACTCAAGCCACCGAGGAAATTTCCTCGGCGATGTACCGCACCCTCGAGCACAACGAGGGACGCAAGGACTTCAACCCCGTCTATCTCATGGTGGATTCCGGCGCACGGGGCAATCGCAACCAGGTCCGGCAATTGGCCGGCATGCGCGGTTTGATGGCGAAGCCCTCGGGCGAAATTATCGAGCGTCCCATCACAGCCAGCTTCCGGGAAGGTCTCTCGGTGCTGGAATATTTCATCAGTACCCACGGAGCCCGCAAAGGTCTGGCCGACACGGCGCTCAAGACGGCCGATTCCGGGTATATGACCCGCAAGCTCTGCGACGTGGCGATGGATATCATCATCAGAGAAGAAGATTGCGGTACCGATCGAGGAATCTGGGTTAAGCCGATCATGGAAGGGGATGACGCCATTGTCCGTCTCCGCGACCGGATCAACGGCCGTACTTCCTGCGACGACATCGTGGATCCCGTGGGAAAGAAGAAGATTGTCGCCGCTGGTGGGTTGATCGACGAAAAGGCGGCGGCCGCCATCGAGGAGCTTGGAAAAGAGCGGGTCAAAATCCGCTCGGCCCTCACGTGCGAAACGAAGCGCGGGGTTTGTGTTACCTGCTACGGGTTGAATCTCGCG
This sequence comes from uncultured Verrucomicrobiota bacterium, assembly GCA_903905395.1. Classification (GTDB taxonomy): domain Bacteria; phylum Verrucomicrobiota; class Verrucomicrobiia; order Methylacidiphilales; family Verrucolacustridaceae; genus Verrucolacustris. Next base: position 1,964 of record CAIVGD010000155.1, on the reverse strand, counting down.
ACGAACCAGAAGGCCAAATTGGGCGAGGCAGTCGGCATCATTGCCGCCCAGAGCATCGGAGAACCGGGCACCCAGTTGACGATGCGGACGTTCCACATCGGAGGGACTGCGTCGCAGATCTTTAAACAACCGCAGATCAAGGCCAAGAACGACGGAACCGTTCAGTACACAGAGTTGCGCACCGTCACCGCCCTCGAGGGGCATGACATCGTGCTGAATAAGAACGGATTTATCAGCGTGCACGCCTCCGATGGGCGTGAGTTGGAGCGTTATGCGGTGGTGATTGGTTCCATGATCTCGGTGCCGGAAGGCGGCAAGGTCAAGAAGGGCCAGAGTTTTGTCCAATGGGATCCGTACAATGTTTCCATCCTTACCGAAAAATCAGGTCGGGTGGAGTTCAAGGACATCCTCGAGGGCGTGACGATGAAGAAGGAAGTCGATGAGACCACCAAATCGGTCGGCACGGTCATCATCGAGCACAAGGAAGATCTTCATCCGCAGATTGCGATCGTGGATCACGCGGGAGCCGTGGTGGCTGCTTACAGCATCCCTGCTGGGGCGCACATCGAAGTGAAGGACGGGGACAAGGTGCAGGCCGGACAGCGGTTAGCCAAGACCCCCCGAAAAGTCACCAAGACCAAGGACATCACCGGCGGTCTGCCCAGGGTGGCCGAGCTGTTCGAAGCTCGCCGTCCCAAGGACGCTGCCGAAATCGCCAAGATCGACGGCATCGTGGATCTGCAAGGCAATGTTCGCGGAAAGAAGAAGCTCATCATCCGGGATCCGGCCACCAACACGGAAGAGGAACACTTAATATCCCTCTCCAAACATTTGATTGTGTACAAGGGCGACACGGTGAAAAAAGGACAACAGCTGACCGAAGGGCCGGTGGTACCGCATGAGATCCTGGAGGTTTGCGGACCGCAGGAACTTCAGGAGTATCTCGTGAACGAAGTGCAAGAGGTGTACCGACTCCAAGGGGTCGAGATCAACGATAAGCACATCGAGATCATCGTCCGTCAGATGCTGCGCAAGGTGAAGATCACCGAGCCTGGCGATACCCAGTTCCTATGGGGCGAACAGATCGACCGCATGGCGTTTGAGGAGGAGAACCGCGTGATTGAGCAGAAGGGCGGAAAGCCCGCCGAAGCTACGCCGGTCCTTCTCGGCATCACCAAGGCATCTCTCGAAACGGAAAGCTTCATTTCCGCGGCCTCATTCCAAGACACGACCCGGATCCTCACGGATGCGGCGACGCTTGGGAAAGTGGACAAACTCCTGGGCTTCAAGGAAAACGTCATCATGGGCCATTTGATTCCGGCGGGGACGGGCTTTAGCGCGTACCGCAAGATCAAGCTCCTGCATTTGGGAGAGCCCGTGGGCGAAGCGCTGATCAGCACGCAACCCGAGGAAGAAAGGGCCCGCAAGGTCGCCCTGGATATTCCCGCAGCGTTGGCCAGTTGATGAGAAAAGCGTTCCGAAATCCCTTGCCAAGAGATAGTTTTATAGGCAGAATTTAAATTTCCGCTGTCATCCGATCGGCGCCTGAGAAGGAGAGCTGGTTAGGTCTTGCGGCATGCGACGGCTCGCTCGGGTCGTCCTCCATGCGTGCGCCACGAAGCGCTTCATGGAACCCTTCAGGGTTTGCCGTCCGGCTGGGATTCATCGGGGGAGAGGGGATCACGAAGTAGCTTATGCCGACGATCAACCAACTGGTTCGAATGGGCCGTTCCCGCTTGAAACGCGGAACGAAGGCTCCGGCTTTGCGTGGCTGTCCCCAGCGGCGCGGGGTTTGTCTTCAGGTGATGACCCGCACACCCAAGAAGCCCAATTCAGCTCTGCGAAAGGTCGCCAAGGTTCGTCTTTCTAACGGCGAAGAAATCATCGCCTACATTCCCGGGGAAAATCATAATTTACAGGAACACAGCATCGTTCTCGTCCGTGGCGGCCGGGTGAAAGATTTG
>CAIVGD010000154.1 GCA_903905395.1 uncultured Verrucomicrobiota bacterium | reverse complement strand
TCAAATAAAATCAATCCATGAAGGGTAAAGCATTTGTACTGTAACCGCCATAGACGGGTGCATACCTGTCTGAAATTGTTCTCATCGTCGCCATTATTTTCTCAATAAAACGAGTGACAAATAGATGGCACAGGGTAAGGTGAAGAGTCTGCCAGAACTGAAGGCAAGCAAGAGGCAAACCCCCGGTTACCAGAATCAAGGGTATTTCAAGTCCAGAGAATGAGCGGGAGCCAGGCAATGGACGCTCTGACTGGAACAATTCTGTAAAATAACATCGCCAGGCGACGCCTGGTTGTGAAGGAAAATCACATGGAAAAGATCGACTCAGTTATCGCCGTCTTCAAAGACCACCTTGCAGCGGAAAACGCTGTGAAAAAGCTGACCGAAGCCGGGTTCGAGATGAAGAATCTCAGCGTTGTCGGCAAGGGATACCATACGGAAGAAAAGGTCATCGGCTTTTACAACACTGGTGACCGGGTCAAGTTTTGGGGCTCGCGGGGTGCGTTCTGGGGCGGTATGTGGGGTCTGTTCTTTGGCGGGTTGTTCATGACCATTCCCGTCGTGGGGCATGTTGTCGCGCTTGGATATGTGGCCGCCTTGGCGATTGCCGCCGCCGAAAACGCCATTGTGGTCGGCGGGCTGAGCGCACTTGGGGCAGCGCTCTATAGCATCGGCATTCCCAAGGACAGCGTCATCAAATACGAGGCTGCTTTGAAAGCCGACGATTTCATGGTGATGGCCCATGGCTCGGCAGAGGAAATGACCCGCGCCAAGGCCATCCTCGGTACGGCCAATCCTTCGAGCCTTGATGTGCATGCAGGCACTGCGTAACAGCCTGCCCCAAAATTCCGCTGGGTCGACAGCATACTAGCCATGCCCAAGCTCCAAGAGGGAGCGCCCAGCGGAAAGGATTGAACAGCATATGACATCAAAACCTGCCATTCGAACGGGCACAACGGAACTGCACCGAAGCGGGCGCGCCGGGTGGTTGCGCGCCGCGGTGCTCGGCTCCGACGACGCCATCGTCTCTACCGCGAGCATTATGATTGGCGTGGCGGCGTCCGCCGCGTCCAAGGAGGCCATCCTCATCGCAGGTGTGGCGGGCCTCGTTGCCGGGTCGATGTCCATGGCCGTAGGCGAATATGTTTCGGTCAGCTCGCAACGCGACGCGGAGCGGGCGGACATCGCGCGTGAAACGCAAGAGCTTACCGGGCAGCCCCAAGCCGAGTTGGAGGAGCTTGCGATGATCTTCATGGAGCGAGGCCTTGATAAGGACCTCGCGGTGAAAGTGGCGGAGCAGCTCAGCGCGCGCGATAGGCTGGGGGCACACCTGCTCAATGAGCTTGGGATCGACCAAACATCCCTGGCGCGTCCGATGCAGGCGGCCTGGATATCGGCCGTCAGCTTCGCCTTCTTCTCTGCTTTTCCGGTCGTGTCTCTTCTTCTCGCGCCGCCGACGTTGCGTATGCCCGTGATCGCAGTGGTCTCGCTGGTGAGTCTCGCGGCTCTCGGTGCGTTCGGCGGTCATCTCGGTGGTGCGCCCATTGGGCGTGCATCGCTACGAGTGACCCTCGGAGGCGCCCTGGCCATGGCAGTGACCGCCGTAATCGGTCGGATTCTCGGCGTTTCAGTGGGGTAAAGAGGTGGGCTTCAGATCATTCGAGAATTTTCCAAGAAAGCCAAAAGAGTAAGCCGGTCTCAGCCTTAAAAAAGCCTCGGCACGTGTTGGTCCCACTCTTCGCAAGAAAAATGCGCCCCTCAGGTGAACCGTTTCACCGTTTCGCCGGGGGGCGTTTGCAGTTGATGGCACTGACCTGGGTCGCTTAGACATTTATAACATTACAAAACAGGTTGTTAGAGCGAATCATTCTCGGATTGCGCGTGTATCGACTAAACCTCTTGACGATAGCACGAGTCACGAATAAGTAATACGCACATACGAAATGATCAGGAGGCAGCATGTTCCCGCGTTCGATTG
>CAIVGD010000153.1 GCA_903905395.1 uncultured Verrucomicrobiota bacterium | reverse complement strand
AGGGTTTGCCGATGTCTGGAAGAAAGACTTTTTCGGCTGGGAATACAAGGGCAAGCACAAGGACCTCGACGCGGCCTATAACCAATTGCTCCTGTACCGCGATGCCTTGGCCAGTCCGCCCCTGCTTGTGGTCTGCGATCTTGACCGGATCATCGTTCACACCAACTTTACCGGCACGGTCTCCGTGATGTATGAAATCGCACTTGACCAGCTTGGCGAGCCGCGCAGTCTGGAAGTCCTGCGGGCCGTTTTCTTCGAGCCGGAAAAGCTGCGACCGGGCAAGACCAGCGCGGCGATCACCCAGGACGCCGCGCAACGGTTCGCCGACATTGCCGAATCCATGCGCAAGCACGGACTGGACTCCGCGCGCGTCGCCCATTTCCTCGACCGCGTCGTATTCTGCCTGTTTGCCGAAGACATCGGCCTGTTGCCTGATATGATTTTCTCACGGATCGTGGAGAAATCGGCGGGCGATACGGTAAAGTTCTGCCGATTACTCGGCCAGTTATTTGAGGCCATGGGCAAGGGCGGCGAGGTTGGGCTGGAGAGCATCCGTCATTTCAATGGCAACCTGTTTGACGACGCCTCTGTCCCTGAACTTACAGCGGATGAAGTCCAGCGAATCGCCGATACCTGCGGCAAGTATTGAAAAGAAAATCATGCTCCTACGCGGCCAGAAGGTTTTGCTGGATAGCGACCTGGCCGCGCTGTATGGCGTGACAACCTCAAATCTCAACAAGGCTGTCAAACGCAATGCCGAGCGCTTTCCAGACGATTTCATGTTCCGGTTGACCCCAGCGGAGTATCAGTCTTTAAGGTTCCAAATTGGAATCTTAAAGCGCGGCGCTCATCATCACCACCAACACGGCCTACAAGCAGTGGCCGCGCGTCTTCAACAATGACGCCACCATCACCACCGCCATCCTCGATCGCCTCCTGTACCACTGCGAGACCGTCACCATCGAAGGCAAAAGCTACCGCATGAAAGATAAAACCTGAATCAGGTGGGAACGCCTAAACCGGCGATATTAGGAAATTTCACGCCGGCGTCCACATTCAACTGGCTTTTCGGAATATGCCCTGCTACATTTAAAACCGATGGGGACGCGCATGCGGGCCTGCCAACAGTAGCGGCTTCGCGTAGGTGGGGGCAGGTCCAGAAACAGGCCTATTTGCTATTCGTCACACTTCTGACCCCTGGCCGCTTATAGCAAGCGTTTACCGTGAGGATGCCGTGGAGAATTAGCCGTGAAAGAATGTGAAACCATAGAATTCAAAAAGAGTCTGTCCGAACTCAAGGAGGGCTTGATCTCCATTGTGGCCATCTTAAACAAGCATGGCTCCGGTGAACTGTGGTTTGGTGTCCGCAATGATGGTGTCAGCGTTGGTCTGGATGCCACAACAAAGACCCTTCGTGATGTTTCGCAGGCGATCAGCGCGCACATTGAACCAAAGATTTTTCCGCACGTCACACTGGAATCCCGCGGTGACCGGGAATGCATCAAAGTGGTTTATGAGGGAAAGGAGGCTCCTTACTTTGCCTATGGTCGGGCTTATATGCGCGTCGCAGACGAAGACAGGCAACTCAGCGCCAGGGAACTGGAGAATCTTATCCTTTCAAAGAATAGCGAGCGACTTCGCTGGGACAACAAAGTGTGCGCTGTTTCTATTGGCGATTTGGATAAGGCCGGAATCAAGCGGTTTATCGCGCGTGCCGACCTCGTATGGGATACCCCGTTAAATGCGCTGGAGAAACTCGGGCTTCTTCATGCCGGAAAGCTGGTGAATGCGGCCCCGCTCTTCTTTGCGCGAAAGGCTCCGATGCAACTGCGTTGCGCCGTTTTTCTAACGACCGAGAGTTCAACGATTATTGACCGGCATGATTTTGACGGCAACATCCTCGAACTGATCGAAGAGGCTCAACGCTACATTCTCAAAAACATCCATATCGGCATGCGTGTCAAGGGGCTTTACCGCGAAGATGTGCCGGAAATCTCGGTTGATGCCCTGCGCGAGGCCATTATCAACGCCTTCTGCCATCGTGATTACCGCGATCCGGATTATGTTCAGGTTGCGATTTTCAAGGATCGCGTCGAAATCCGAAATCCTGGCAGGTTGTTCGGATCCCTGACCTTGGGCGATTTGCGCAAAGGATATGTGTCGCAACGGCGCAATCCATTGATCGCCGATCTGTTCCGCCGCATCGAGATGGTGGAATCCTGGGGGCGCGGCATGCCGTTAATCATCAAAAATGCTCCGGACGTTGTGTTTCGCGAAGTCGGCAGTCTTTTTATCGTTTCCTTTAACCGGCCTTCGTATGCGGATGGATCCGGTGCAGGCAAGGCATCAAGTTCGGGAAAGCAGGTTCGGGAAAGAAAGCTCGGGAAAGGAAGTTCCGGTAAAGAAGTTCCGGTAAGACGGTTCCTAAAAGAAAGTTCCGGTAAGACCGCCGGGAAGATACTGGTTTTAATGGTAAAGAATCCCGAGATTACCACGGAGCATATAAGCAAAATACTTGGCGTTAGTGATCGCGCAGTCAGAAAGCAAATCGCCAAATTGCGGGATGCGAAATTATTGCTTCGCACAGGCGGACGCAAAATAGGGCGTTGGGAGGTGCTGAAATAATTTCCGCCTTGCTGAAAAATGTCGGCGCGT
>CAIVGD010000152.1 GCA_903905395.1 uncultured Verrucomicrobiota bacterium | reverse complement strand
TCTATGTGAATATCGTTCTGCATGCCGTGGGAGCGGATGGCGTGAGCACCGCGGACGCCGGGGATTTCTTCCGCGACGGCCCGAATCAGCGCGGGATCGAGCCGCGTGGCATCGGAAACGACTTTCACGCTTTCCACAAAAATTTCGTAGATAGCGCGGGCGAGGAACAGAACGATGCCGATCGCGAGAAGAGGATCGAGCCAAGGGAGTCCCAGAGCACCACTACCCACCGAGGCGATTGCGAGGAGGGAAGAGTAGATATCGGTACGGGTATGAGCGGCATCCGCCAGAAGGAGAGGGCTGGAGACCTCCAGGCCAGCCCGTTTTTCCCAGGCGGAGAGTGCGGTGTTGGCGACGACGCCCACGGTGAGAAGAGCCATGCATCCCCAACTGAAGATCGGCGCTGGGGCGTGATACCAGAGGCGGTGGACGGCAGCCCCCAAAATTTCCCATGCGCTGAGGAAGAGGAGGCCGGCGACCACCATGGTGGTGAGGATCTCAAATTTCCGGTGGCCGTAGGGATGTTGAGGATCGGGGGGGCGGGCGGCGGCGGTGATACCGATGAGGGCGATCACGCTGGCCGCGCCATCCAGCAGAGAGTGCATGGCATCTGAAAGAACGCCCAAACTGCCGAGCCGCCAACCGATGCCAAACTTGAGAGCGGCAAGCGCCACATTGATTGCCAAGGCAACCAGCAGAACCCGCCGAATGCGGGAGGTGCGAGCCGTTTCGGATGTGCGGGTGGATTCGTTCATGGGCGGCGATCGGCCAATCCTCCCTGAGAGGGGGCGAGGTAGGAGGCAAGGCCCAGGAGAAGCGGGCTGGGCAGAAAACCCAAAAGATGGGCGGCTGGAGCAGAGTCGCCCACCTGTCCCTCTTCCAGCATGAGGATCTGATCCGTGGTGAGGGGTGGGTGAGGCAGAATTTTTTCCGCAACACCGACGATGAGGCGGCAGAGTTTCAGCGGCACGGGGAAAAGAACCGGTTTTTTCATGCTCAACCAAAACCATGGGAGCATGGCAGGAATCATCCACGGCGATTGGTCGACCCACGTGGGGGATCGACCCATGACCCGGGCGATGTCGAGAGCGAGGTCGCGCAGGGTGGTTTCCGCTCCGCAAAGATCGAAGGTCTGCCCCACGGCGACTTCCTGTCCGAGGGAGCGCACGACCGCCGTGGCGATTTCGCCGACGGCGACCGGACGAAGAGTGACGTTTTCTCCGCCCGGTAGTGGCAAAAAACCTCCGCACAACCAGGAAAGTGGTGGGCGCATCCAAGCGGCCAGCATGGTGGTGAAGGCATCCCCGCTTCCGTAGATGAGGGACGGGCGAAAGATGGTGTAGGCGAGGCCGCTTTGGCGGACGATTTCCTCCGCGCCCCATTTGGTCTGGTGATAACGGGAGGCAGCCATGAGGCGGGTTCCTAGCGCGCTGAGATAAATAAAACGGGGAACTCCGGCCGTCTGGGCGGCGGCGACCACGTCCGTCGTGCCGCGCAGATGAACGCGGGCAAAGGTTTGAGAACCATGTTCCCGGATGATTCCCACAGTATGAATGATGGCCTTGGCCCCGCGGAAGGCCTCTGAAAGGCTTTCCGGGCGGGTGATGTCGGCAGGGAAAAACTCAACCCCTTCCGCAATGGGGTGGAGAGTGGCGGTCCTGGCCAACGCCCGGACGGGGAGACCATCGGCGGCCAGACGGCGACAAATTTCCCGCCCGACAAAGCCGGTTCCGCCTGTTACCACAATCATATGGCCTCGATGCTGGAAGAAATCATCATTACCACACGGAGCCATACCGAATTTGTGCCCTTAGCACAACTATTGGAGGAAGCCGCCGCCCGGCGGGGGTGGCGGGATGGGCTACTGCACATCGTCATTCCTCACACGACGGCGGCGGTCACGATCCAAGAGGGAGCGGATCCTGATGTGCGGTTGGATCTCGCGGTGGCGCTGGAAAAAGCGGTACCGTGGAAGAACCGCGAGTACCGGCACGGCGAGGGGAATTCTGCGGCCCATCTCAAGGCCGCCATGCTCGGCAACCAATTGGCCTGGCCGATCGAAAACGGAAGTCTCCGATTTGGAACCTGGCAGATGATTTATTTTGCGGAGTTTGACGGACCCCGCTCACGGCGCGTCTGGGTCGGTTTTCAGCCACTGGCGACGGATCCTCAGTCCAAAATCTCGTGAATCGCCGGACTGGGGAATAGTTTGCCCGGGCACTCGGTCGGGCGGGTATTAATCTCACGGTGGAGACGGAATTTTAATTTGGCCGTGGGTTGGAGCTTGCGGAGGTAATGTACCAACTCGATGAGGGATGCCGTCTGTCGCGGCCCCAACCGGTGGGTGCTGAAATCTCCCACAAGGCAGATCCCAATTGAAATTTCGTTGAGCGCCTCACTGGCCAAATGGCCTCCTTGTTTTTGTTCGAGCCAGCGCGATCCAACTTCGATCTGGCCGTCGCCGGAATCGGAGCCATTGCCGATGACGAAGTGGTAGGCCATGCCATTTTCCATGCCACGGACATGGCGATGAAAATAATCAAAGATCTTGGCGTTGCCTCCGCTTGTGCCGCTGTGATGAACGACGATGTACTCCCAATCGCGCAGACGATCTTTTGGCGCATCAATCTGGGCACGGGCCGGGCCGACAAAAGTCAGTGTTGGAGCCGCGGGTTTGTCGGGCGATGGCGGGGTTGTGGGGGTTTTAGTTTTTTTGGTGGCGGGGTTGGTTTGAGCAAGGGTGGATGTAGGGGCGCGGACGCGTAAGAGATTGCCTGGGCGGAGAGTGTCGCCGTGGAGGCGGTTCCAGCGGCGCAGATCATCGACTGGAACCCCGGTCGCACGGGAAATTTTAGTTAAACTATCTCCCGACTTGATCCGTATCCATTCCGCTGGCGCGGTTGGCTTCGACGCGACGGATGGCGCGGGGGCGGTCTTGGCCGAGACGGAAGTGGAAGTGGGAGTGGAAGGAGATGAGGAGGGAAGGTGAAGGACATCTCCGGCGTGGAGACGTTGGGGATTGATGCCGGGGTTCGCCTTGGTAAGGACCTCGACCGAAGTTCCGCTGTCCCGCGCGATCTGGTAAAGCGTTTCCCCGCTCTTGACGGTGTACGATGCTGGAGCGGCTTGAAGCCAAGCGGCGCAGCACCCGGCAAGTCCCCATCCCATCCGCCGAAACAATCGCATGGCAGGGTAATTATCGAGGAGCCCGCAGAGTGCGGATGAGGTCGCGCTCTTCAGGCTTGAGACGATTCCAATCGGTGAGGGCGGCAATCCGGCGGGCCTCATCTGAGTTCCCGTTGGCGTTCAGGACGGCGGCCCACACTGCCTGCCACCCAGGGAGAGCGGTGGACCAGTTGATAGGTACTCCATCATACGCCCTGAGGGCATCCTGAGGTTGATTTTTTCGTAAGAAAGCCAGAGCCAGAGTGGTGCGGTACGCAACTCGTTCGGGCACGGCCGCAACGAGCTCTTGGGCGGACTTAAGGGAGCGATCAGTCTGATCTCTAAGAAGAAGATTCAAGTAGGCGAAATCATTTTTCGGGGCGGGATCTTTGGGAAGTTGCCTGGCGAGCTCACCGATGATGTCCCGCAGTTGGGACGTGTCCCCGTCTTTTTCGGCCAGTCGGATCAATCCTAGATATCCAGGAACCGCCGCGCCCGGGTATTTGATCATGGCTCGATAGGCTTCCATGGCCACCGCACGATTGCCGGATTTTTCGGCGAAGTTGCCGAGAAACTCCAGCTTGCTGGGGTCGCCCGCCGCCTTGGCCGCCGCCTGCTTCCAGCGGACCTGTGCCATGGGGAACTCCCTCATTTCCTGGGCCACCCGGGCTTGAAACACTTCGACAAGAAAGGGATCAAGAGGATCTTTTTCGTTTGCGGCCAGAGCCAACTCCTCGCGCAAGGTCGTCCATTTTTGCAGACGGGCGAGGGCATCCAACCGCAGAAGAAACGCCCGTCCTTGCCGCACGGGTGGCAGGGCCAAAACTCCTTCTGAATCCCCGTGGTGGGCGAGGAATTCGGCCAACGCCAGACGCTCTTCCTGGGTGCCGCCCGACCAAAGTTTTTTGGCATCTTCCAAGACGGCTCCGCGCCAGTCAGGATGGAGTTCGAGTTGGAGAGCTTTGGCGAGGAGAAGGGTGGAGGCGGGGGCGCGCGAATTCATTTCGAGAAGACGAATGAGTTCTTGGGTTTCTTTCTCCGTGCGATCGGAGGAAGAGGCGAGGATCCGCAGGGCCTCGGGCGCTTCGAGGGTGTGGCTGGCGCCGATTTTCAACAAAGTAGCTCGGCCTACGGCTCTGTCGGACGGATCCGGTGCCTCCAGCAAGCCCCTGGCACGAATCAGATCCGCGACAACTTTTTCTCCGCCCTCTGCGCTTTCCGCTGTTTTTTTTTCCAACTGGCGAGCCTTTTCCGATTCCCCGCGCATCCGATACAGGTCGGCCGCAATCGCCGCGATCTTGTGATCGGTGCGTTCGATGGCTCCGATCTGATTAAGAAATTCGTCCGCCAGATCTAGGCGGCCCGCACGGATGGCGGCGCGGAGGTAGGCGACACAATCGTCGGAGTTGGCTTGGGTGGACTCCGCCGCGGATCGCCGGTAGGCCAAGGCCTCGCTGGCACCGGATCCTTCGTACATATCGCCGAGCATCCGCAGGGCGCGAAGGTTGTTGGCGTCCAGGCCGTGGGCGGAGCGGGCCGCTTGATAGGCTTCCACCAGCGAGCCCTTCTTTAAAGAGGTCTCCGCATCATCCATCAGTCGGCCGGCGCGCCATCCCTTTAGGGCTCGGTAGGTTGGAACGGCCACCCCGCCGAGAAAAACGAGAATCAGGATGGCCACGACGGCGAGGGCGAATCTCCCCCTTATCTTGGCCCACATGGCCTCCTTTTCCCTCATTCCCATGTGGTGGACTTTATCGTCCTTCGGGACCAACCCCAAGCCCTCCCTCAGGCTTGGCGAAAGAATAGGTCAACGCTAGAAAGGAAGACTTCTGGCAGTGTAGCTCAGCCTGGTAGAGCAAGGGACTCATAAGCCTTGGGTCGGGGGTTCAAATCCCTCCACTGCCACCTGCCATGGGCTAGCCGAATGCGGATTTTTGCGCTATGCCAAGATGGATGATCTCACCGATTATTTTGCTCGTGCTATTTGGCGCAGGCCTCGCCGGAGGATTGGTGGCCTTGCCTATGCGAGCTCAGGGGCACAAAACCTCCTGGCTTTGTTTTGGTGGAACCTTTGCCGGCGGGGCCTTTCTCGCCACGGCCATTTTTCAACTAGGTCCGGAAGCCATGCAGGATCTGGGCCTCTTGAAAGCGCTTTTGATGGCGGGGGGACTGATTCTTTTTTTGCGGTGGCTGGACCGGCAGGGGCATAATGCCCACGCGGAGATTCACGGGTGCCATCCTCACGGGGGAGGAGTTCCAGCCAAGCCGTACATTTTGGGAGCGATGCTGGGATTTCACTCCCTGCTGGAGGGTTTGGCTCTCGGATCGGTTGCTGTGGGCGCGGCGCGGGAGGCCTTGGCGCTGGCCATTCTTATTCACAAAGCGACGGATACCTTTGCCCTCGCCGTCACGCTGGGGAGGTATGGGGTTTCGCGCACAAAAATTCTGGGCGCGACTGTGATTCTGAGTTTGGCCAGTCCGGGAGGGGCGCTGTTGGCTTCGATGGCGGATATTTCCGGGCCGCACCTGCTGCATGGAATTCTTGGAGCGGCGACGGCCGGGACTTTTCTTTATCTGGCCGGATCCGATCTCCTTTTGCCGGAGTTAAAGGAAAAGGAAGGACGCCCCGTGAAAATTCTGGCCGCAGCGATCGGATTTCTACTAATCACTGGGGCTGCATTTCTGGGCCATTGAATGGAAGAAATTGATTTTGGATTTTGAAGAGGTTGGAAGCTGTGGGATCGCCGTTAGGATCCCAATTGTTGCGACAGGGCTAGTTTTCTCGCCCAGAGGAGGCGAAGACGCGGCGGATGACTTCCTCCACCGGCATGGCTTCGATACGGATATCTTCCAATCCAGGCAGATCGATGGCGCGCCGACTAATCTCGGTCGCTCGCGCAAACGGCACACGAAGCCGCAAGGTCGCCGCATCCCGCGCCACCACTTCGCCCCACTCCTCCCCGCGGAGATCCGGCGAGGCACCCGCAAATCTCAAGACGATCTCCTTGCGATCGGAAAAATCCCTCACGATCCGTTCCCACGAGCCGTCGTGAATGACCCGCCCATGATCGATGATCACCACCCGACGACAAAGAGCCTCGATGTCCTGCAAATAGTGACTGGTCAGAATCGTGGTGATCTTCTCCTCCGCCACCAGATGTCGGAGAAAATCCCGCACGCGGTGCTGGGAAATCACATCCAACCCAAGCGTGGGTTCGTCCAAAAATAAAACCTTCGGTTTGTGGAGCAACGCCGCGATCAGTTCCATCTTCATCCGCTCGCCGAGGGAAAGTTCCCGCACCGGCTTGTCGAGCAGGCCGCGCACTTCGAGCATTGCGGAGAGGTGATCCACCGTGCGCTGAGCTTGGCTCCGATCCACCCCGTAAATGGCGCGATTCAACTCGAAGCTCTCCCGTGCCGGCAGATCCCAGACCAACTGATTTTTCTGCCCGAGCAAAAGTGAAATCTGCCGACGAAAGACAACCTCCCGTCTCCACGGCACATGGCCCAAGACCGTCGCGGAGCCTCCGCTGGGATGAAGCAGTCCGGAGAGCATCTTTAACGTCGTTGTCTTGCCTGCACCGTTCGGACCGAGGAACCCCACCAATTCTCCCGGCGCGATCTCCAGATCCACGCCATCGACGGCCGCCACTTCGTCGTATCGACGATGAAAAAGACCGCGAATCGCCCCGCCCAATCCGAGTTCTTTGCGGAACACCCGATACACTTTGCGCAACCCGCGCGTGACGATCGCCGGTTCCATATTCAGATCAGCATGACCGCCACCGCGTCGGCACGCAGGCGGCCGCGGGCGGTCAGGAGAAATCGCCCGTCGAGGCGTCGGCCCCAGCCCTTTTGCACCAGTTCCGATAAACACTCTTCGTGACCACTCAACGCCTCCTCTTCCAACCCCGCGTTTGTCCGCAGACCCAAAAGAATCCGCTCCGTGCGACGTTCCACATCCCCGCACACCTCTTCGTCCTCATGATACGGATGCGGACCCGTCTCCGCCGAGCGGGCGTATTGGCTCGTGTCGCGGACGTTCCGCCAGCGGCGGCCGGCGATCGTTGAAACGGCGCCAGGGCCTAGCCCGAGGTAATCCTCGCCGGACCAGACGGATTTATGATGACGGCACTCCCTCCCGGGTCGGGCGAAGTTGGAAATCTCGTACGCGGTGAATCCATGCGCCTCCAAAAATCTTTGAGTCAAAAGAAAAAGCATTGCTTCATTTTCCGAATCAGGATGCCATTCCCCTCGTTGGATCATCGCCGTCAACTCGGTCCCAGCTTCCGGAGTGATGACGTAGGCGGAAAGGTGATCGGGTTCCAACGCACACGCTTCCTCCAAGGTGGCTTGCCACTCGGCGGGGCCTTGATCCGGCAGACCATAAATCAGATCCAGATTCAGGTCGCGGATTCCGGCTTTCCGCGATGCCTTGCAAGCGGAGACGATGGTGGCGCGGTCATGACGCCGCCCCAGCCAAGCGAGATCCTTGGGTAGGAATGCCTGCGCCCCCAAGCTCAATCGGGTTACCCCTGCTTCCGCCAGCATCGAGGCTTTGCTGGAACCGAAGCCGTCGGGGTTCGCTTCCACGGTCCACTCATCGGCTTCCCCCCAGGGGGCGATTTCCAATAATTCCTGAAGCAGGGAGGGGGAGAGGGCCGTGGGAGTTCCTCCGCCGAAAAGGATGCGGCGTGGGATCACCTCGAATTCCTGCCGAGCCCAGGCCCATTCGGCCCGCAGGCCGCGCAAAAAATCCCGCATGCGATTTCCTCCCAACCGCTCTTTGGGAAAATCGCAATAAGGACAGAGATGCGTGCAGAAAGGAACGTGCACGTAGAGGGTTTCCACACGGGGTTTCATTTCGCATCTTCTCCAAACAGGTCGGCTTGCCTGGGCCCCGCCGTGGCCAGACGCGCTTCTGCATCCCGTGTGAAGCGTTTGAATTCCAGCCGGCGAAATAGCTCCACCTGTTTTGCGGGATTCGGGCGGAGCACCATATCTTGGAGCGGAACGGGCAAGGGAATGGCGGTGCGCAATTCCACCATTTTTCGGTTTCGCCGGACAATGTCGGCGGAGGATTGGAGGATCGGGC
>CAIVGD010000151.1 GCA_903905395.1 uncultured Verrucomicrobiota bacterium | reverse complement strand
GTCCGTTGCGCGGCCAGCATCATCACGCGCTGAAAATCGGGCAGGCTGGAGACGGCGCTCAATTGGCGCAAATCCCGCTCCAGATACGTTTGCACATACGCAGCGAACCACAGGCCGCGATCCGCCTCGGAAGCGATTTCGAGTGCAGGTGGGAAGCCTCCGCGCAGCAGCCATCGAGGCCAGTCGCCTGGTTCGTCCGGCCACTCGCGCCAATCAAAATCCGGCGCGAACAAACGATCCAGCGGCAGCAATGCGTCCTTGCGTTCCTGCCATTCCGTGGGGCAAAACGGCCGAAGATCCAGGTAGATTGCTCGGCCGGCCAACGTATCCGCCACATGTTTCATCAGCAGCAGGTTGGCGGAGCCGGTCAAGATGAAGTCGCCTGCCCGCCGGTGTGTGTCCACGGCCCGTTTGACCGCGAGCAGGATCTGTGGCGCTCGCTGGACCTCATCGAGAATAACGGGGCGCGTAGCGAGCAGCGAATCGGGATTGCGCTCGGCCTGATCGAGGACGCCGACATCATCGAGCGTGAAATACGCCCGTGCTGGCTCAATTGCCTGCGTGAGTGTGGTCTTGCCGGTCTGCCGTGCGCCCGTCAACACAGTGACGGGCAAGACCCGAAGGGCCGCTTGGAGATTGCGACGAAACCAGCGTGGCTTAATTCCTTCCATGTCATGTAATAAATCATTTCACGCTATGAAATGCAATAGAAAAGTTCAGTAAGGCATACTGAGGGTAAGCCGTTCAAGCACATCATCGCCGAGGTCCAAGCGCCCAGCATGAGCCGCCTCTCTTGTGAGCAGGACATTTCTTGATTCCGAGAATTGGCTGAAGGCGTGGAAGCGGCACGTTCTTGCCCGCAGAGGGTCATGTCCGGCTCCCTTAACTGCGGCACGGGGGTTCTGCGGTCGCCCGCGTCGCCGAGGGTGACGTTCATCGCCTCCCGAAGAGCACATAAGTGTCGTCCCCCGCACCCTCACGCTTCTCCACTCTCCAGCAGGGCATTCGTTCGAGCAGGTAGGCAAGGGGCGTGTGTTCGGGGAACAGCACATGATCGATCCGGTCGTGGTCGAGAACCTCCGATGGTCGCCGAACCCGCATGACGTCGAGGTAGCTTGCCAGGATGCCGTGATGCTCGAACGTGTCCAGCCGTGAATCGATGTAGCTGGCCTTGGAGTCAAAGGCCATGATTCCGCCCAGGTTCACGGCGTTGAATGTGCGCCAAGATGGATCGAGCATCGCTATCGTCTGACGGGGGAACAGCATAGAGAGATCTTTCCGCAACTCAGCTTCTCCGGGGACGATATGCACCATCATCCAAATCGAGCAGGCTGCCATCAATGCGTTCATTGCGGGTATGGTCTTCGCATCCGAATGGGCGCAGAAACTCCGCACCATGTCCGCGGTCAGAAATGGCGTGATGATGACGGCCGCAAGGAATGCGAAGCGGACATGATCGAAGGCCGCGTACCAGGCGAAGAAGATAAAGGCGATCTCATAGAGCTTCCACTTCCGGCCGCGGAGGAAGTTGGCCAGCAACATGATGGCAATCGCCGCCAGCGCCACTTTCCCGACGAACCAGTCCAGATGCAGTGGCTGCCACTCCTCGGCGTTGGCAATGTTCAACTTCTGATTCAGCATCATGTCGAAAGGGTTCCAGACCAGCCGCCAACCATACGGGTTGAGCAGGAGCGCCCCGAGACTTGCAGCAAGGACATACAGGAGCCTCTTTTGGTCATCCGTCGAGCGTGCCGGTTGCTCAAAGACCCCCTTCGAGAAGCCGAACGCACCGCACAGGATGTAGAGCGCCAGTAAGCCCAAGCCGATCAGCCAGCTTCCGTGGAGATTGATCCATACCGAAAAGAGCGGAGGCAGAAACCACGCCGCGCGAGTCTTTCCCCGCTCCAGCGCCTCCAAGATGGCCAGTTCGGCTGAAAGCGCGAGGTAGGCGACGATGATGGTTCGTGGACCGCTGTTGACCGTCATCAGCGCAAAGCCAATGCATGCGGCCCAGAACGCAGCTCCT
>CAIVGD010000150.1 GCA_903905395.1 uncultured Verrucomicrobiota bacterium | reverse complement strand
TGCTCCAGGTCCACTCCATGACACCGTATTTATGGGAGTCCGTCAGCATGCCGAATGAGATGTCGACAGTGTTATAGGAATCCATGCCTTCACCGAACCTAGTGCTCGTCCAGTTGCCTGAATAACGCCAGATGTGAGGGGTGATGCTAACGTCCGGGCCGCGGCCCATGTAGCTTTTGACCTCATCTTTCGACATGGAGCGTGTGTCGGATTCGAATTTAACTTTTTCGGTGGCGGGCTCGGCATGGAGCGTGACGAAACTGAGGAGTAAAGATAACAACAAGAGGTGGGTTTTCATTCGAATAAAGTAAAAACAATATGGCCTCACGTCCAGCTTTGCCTTTGTCTTCTGGCGTTTAACTTGTTTTGTTGGTCTTCCAGTTGGGCGCAGGTTATGGAACAGGAATCTAGCATCGTGCCGGAGAGGGATGCGGTGGAGGAGCAGATTGCCCAACCCGAAGCCCCTCCTGCAGATGCACCGCTCAAGCTCACGGGCTATGTGGATGGTACCTACCTCTATAATTTTGGAGCGGGCAATTCGACCAGCCCCTTGGATTTCCCGGCGGATGGCATTCCGAGGGGAGACTTCAATCTGAGCGCCTTTTGGTTGCGGCTTGAGAAACCCCTGACGAAGGGAAACTCACTGGAAGCTGGCATACAATTCGGCGTCATGCTTGGGGAAGACGCCGCCTACTACGCCGCGGAAGATCTGTCGACTATCCCAGAGCCCAACAGCAACGCACTATATGTGGGCGAAGCTTTTGCCAAATTCTGGGTGCCGGAGATCCAGATGGAAATGTGGGCGGGGAAGTTTCAAGCGGTAATCGGGTACGAAACTATCTGGCGACCTGACAATCCCTGTATCACGTTCGGCATCGCGGATGCTTTCATGCCACAGGACAACATCGGCGTTCTGGCTATCTTTACACCAGATTCCCTCCTGGATATTGGAGTTGGAATTGGCAACTGCTCGGGAGAGGCCAACGATCTGGGCGCGCTTGGAGAAGGGGACCAGTTTAACTTGATGACTTACGCGCGAATTAAAAATCAACAAGGAAACGCAAAACTTCAGCCGGGCATGATTTTCTCTCCCCTTGGCAACAACGGAGGAAACTCACGGATCGCGATGGAGCAGAACTTCTACTACGCATGGAACGTGATCGGAGAGTGGTCGCCAGTTTTCGCAAAAGATAACTGGAAGTTGGCTTTTGATGTGACGGGTGGATCTGGCACGGGAGATCCATCATTCGATCCTGCGAAGGCTCCCACCACCTTTGCCACGGGTGGACTTTACTCGATGTGGAACATCATTGACCCTGTCTCGCTGAACGGACGGCTGGAATATGTGCACACCAGCAATAATGCCATTACCAATTCAGCACGATTGAGCGGAGGGGATTATTATGATTACACGCTGACTCTGGGAGTGAAGATCACCGAAGAGTTGGCTTGGCGCGGGGAGGGGCGGTTGGCCTGGGGAGCCGGGATGTTGACGCCGACCGCTTCAGCTCTGTGGACCGTGGCCACGGAAATATATTACCGCTTCTGAGTGGTCGATTTCCAAATTTCCACTTTGGAGAGGACATCTTCCACGGTGATTCGTCCCATGCGACCGGACCGGTGTTGGAAGGTCATTTGTGGCTTCTCCCCGGAATTGTGGAAGGCATCGACTAAAAGGCGCGCGTCTTGGCGCCAAGGTCCGACTCGGGCAGGGCTGTTATAGCCGTAGAGCCCGATCACGGGCTTGCCCAGCGCACCGGCGAGGTGGAGGGGGCCGGTGTCGGGAGAAATTACCAGATCGCATCCATCCAATATCGAAACGAGTCGGCGCAAACCGCATCCGAGGGCCGCATGCGGCGGGTGCCGGCACTCCGCGGCCATTTTCATCCCGAGAGCTGTCTCGCGGGTGGAGCGTGCACCGACTAGGATGGTCTCCAATCCAAACTGCTCGTGCAAAGCATCGTTGAGTCGGACCCAGGATTCCGGAAGCCAATCTTTTTTCGGGTTGCTCGTGCCAGCCACGATGGCGACCCGCGGACTGGGAATCGGGCGGAAAAATTCCTCCTGCCAGGATTTTTCCTCAGGCCATGGGCCCATGTTCCATTCGATCGGTTCCCGTGGGACTCCTATGACATCGAGAAATTCGAGAAAGTGATCCTGCACATGGCCCATCGGGCGGGCGGGAAGTTTGTGATTGGTTGCGAGCCAGTTGAATTCCCGAGCCCGCGCGCGGTCGAAACCGACCTTGATTGGAGAACGACATAATGAGGTGAGAATCGTGGCCTTGAAGTAGCACTGGAGATCGAGGACCACGTCGAAGGGGCGCCGGGAAAGGTCGATGCCCATTTTTATAAATCCGGCGAGGCCAGCCTTGCGCTGAAAGATAAGAATTTCGTCCACTGCCGGATGACCTTGGACGAGGGAGGCTCCCGCTTCCTGCAGGAGCCAGGTGATGTGGGCTTTGGGCCGGTGCCGCTTGATCGCTTGGATGATCGGCAGGGCATGAACGACATCCCCGACCGCGCTTAGCAGGACAATGCAGATGCGGGGCTCGGAGGGCAGGTTCATCCTTTGGGGAAGAGTTCTTTCCAGAGTGAGGCGATTTCTTTTTCCGACCAGCCCAGATCACCACATCGGGCCCGTTTGATGAGCGAGCGAAGAAGGCGGTTTCGGTTTGCGGTTACCACTCGCGTGCGGTTTGTCATTCCGATCCGGATGGCGTCCACATCGAGCAGCCAAGCTTGGAGAGGTTTCTTGGCGGATCCGGAAAGAAGGATGTTTCGGGCATTGAGATCGGGATGCCGGATGCGGTGACGGGCGCAAGCGTCGAAAAGTTTTCGGACGGCGGTGAAGGCCCGGGCACGTTCTCCGGGTTTCGGGCGGGTAGAAAGAAAGGAAGCGAGGTCGCGGCTCTCCGGCACGAAGGAAGTGACCACGTCGATTTTCCAGAACGGGCCGGCCGGATAAAAAAGGACGGCGAGAATCGAGGGTGTGGGAATTTTCTTTGATTCCAGTTGGCGCGCTTGAAGGATTTCACGAAGGGCGCGGGTCGGGCCGAGATAAAAATCACGCATCATTTTGCCCCAGCACCCCCCGTGCACACAGGGACGAACCACAATTTCGCCCAAACCTGGGTAGGGCAAGACGACCACCGGAGCCCGCCCTGGAAAGATGCGGTGTTTCGGGTGGCGGCGGGCGGATAGCCGGAGGGGAAGAGTTGGATTCAACTTCTGCCAAAGAGAAAGGATCATGTTCTTGGATGCCGGACGGAGCCATGCGGGACCCGTGGCGAGGTGGGCGATTTGAAATCCAGCAGGAGGAGGAATCACGAGCTTCATGGTTCGTAGGGAGGTATGGGAAAGCCGGGGGCAAGACCGTCCCTCAATTTCGCGGCGATTTCGGGGGTGATATGTTTGGCTGCCTCTTGCCAACAGTGGAGCAGGTATCGGGAGGGCCCGGGTGGGGTTCCGACCTCTGCGCTGATGGGAAGGGCGGCCCGGCGCAAACCATCCTCGGTGCTGATTCCTTCCGAGCGCAGATCAAAGATGGCGGCGAGGGCGCGACGAGTGAGGGTTGGACCATCCTGAGAGGTGAGGTTCTTGGCGGAAAGGGCAGGGGTGATCTTCTGGATGTTCTCCTCGATCCGTCGTTGGCGATGGGCTTTCTCGGTGTCCGCTTGCAATCGTTGCTGGGCTTGGGCGTCGATGTTGGCCTGCACGGGGACGAGTTGGCTCCAGATGGCAGCAGGACCCATCAGAGGAAGAATGATGAGACCGAAAAAAGTCAGCCGCAGGTTACGGCTTAAGGAGAATGATCTGGTAGCGGACATCGATGCCGTCGAGCCGTTCGTCCTGGGTGTTCATGTTGAAGTTCAATCGCTGGGAGTTGACGATCGAGTTGACGATGGCGGCGTTGCCTTTGCGAGCGAGGACGCCGCGGGCGATATTGTTGGCGGCGTTTTCAAAGCCGCGCTGACGGATGAGGGTTTCGTAGCCGATCACGGTAAACATGTTCGTGGGAGATCCTGTTTTCCAGATCTTAATCCCCTGATTGACGATGATTACGTTGGTGGATTTTACGGGAGGGTTCGTTGCCTCGGTGGGTGGGGTGGCGGGCAACCGGCCGACGGGTTGGTTGGTGTCCTCGGCTTGGAGGGGGAGGACCCACGAGGTGAGGAGAAGGATGAGAAGTGAGGGGATTAGCATCGGTTGAGCTTATGTGGATATCTCACGGAATCGAGTCGTGATTTCATCACAAAAAATGTTTATGCAGGATGGATGAAACATAAATCTCTCACCCTCCGGACGGATCCTGTGACGAAACTTCTGCTCGCCTTGGTGGCGGCTGGCCTTTGGTGGCATGCCTTTGCCCCTTGGGTGTCCAATTCGGCCCATGCGGATGGCCCGACCAAGGTGGATGTTGTCTCCGTGGGAGGTGCAAAACTTAATCTGGTCAGCCAACAGGATATCAATTTCGCCGAGGCCGATTCTTATAAGCGGCAAGGTTTACCGGTTTGTAACGTTAATACGCGCTAGGCTGGAATCTGGCTTATCCGCGGTAACGGCCGCGCCCGCCGTGGCGGCGGCGGGGTCGGTGATGTGTGACCTGACGTGGGCGCGTGACCTTGCGGGTCACCTTGCCGACGACTTGGACTAATTCCCGTGCGATCCAACTTACGGCGGCCAGAAGTTCACCGATTGGCAGGCGGGGTAGAGTCAGACCCTTGGCCTTGCTGAGACCGTGTTTGCCTTCGCGGGCGGCGCGTCGTTCCAGTTCATGGTCAACTTCGTGGCCGATCCGCCGCGCTTCCTCGATGGCTTCCTTCATGGTGAAAATAAAACAGGGGATCGGTTGGTCTGGCAGACGCTCGAGTTTGGAACCTTCCAGCGGCGTGGCGCGGACTCCGTAACGGCCTCCCGGTTTACCTAGGTCGGGATGACCGACTCCTGCGTGGATGAGAATGACGGCGATTTTCGGGGTTTGGCCGAATCCTTGACGGATCATTTCGGCGGCAGAGCGGAGCTGTTTGGAGGCGCGGGAAACGGCCGAAGCCGAGCCGAGGCCGCTGAGTTTGAATTCGAAGACTGCCGTAGGGTGATCATGAGAAAAGGCGACTGCATCCAATTCGCGGAAGCGGTGTCGTCCGCGCAACTGATCGCCGTGCTCCGGATCTTGGTATCGCAGTATTCTGCGTTCTCCCAGTTGGTAGTGACGGGCGAGGATGGAGCGGACGCCGAACTCGGCCGCGGCGCTAATGATAGAGAGGGCGGCTGGTTCGATCCGCACTTTGCCCACACGCTGTCTTTCCCGCCGCCGACGGAAGGCAAAGCCTTCTGACCAGCGGAGGTATTCCCGGTCGTCGGGCCGGACCATATCTATTTTCCCGTAGTCGGGCGGCGGGGGCGGGGAGTGGTGTTGGGAATTCAGGTGGAACGACTCCCGGGTTTTTTTGCTCCGACGACGCAACACAGGCCCGCATTGCAGAGTACGAGGGCAAGGGTACCAGACACAAACCACTCCCCACCGGCGGAGAATTTTTGGTGAGCCGCCCACGCAAGAAGGGAGAGGCCGCTCCCATTGAGGAGAAGGCCGAGAATCACCAAAGAAAGCCAACGAATCATCTTTATCATGGTAGGGAATTGAGTCAGTTGAGCAAGAGGGGACCCGCAGACTAAAGATTGACCAGAAGGATAAAAAAAGGGAATGTTCTCCTCATGAAATTATCTGAAATTGAAAAGCATCTTGGATCGGAATCGGGGAATCTCCTGGGTCACTCCTGCAAGACGATCTCCAGAACGCGTTTGCATTTACCTGGACCGGATTTTATCAGCCGGGTTTGGCGGGATAGCGATCGTTCGATTGCGGTTCTGCGAAACCTTCAGACCACGCTGAATCATGGAAGGCTCGGTGGCACCGGTTATCTTTCGATTCTGCCGGTCGATCAGGGGATCGAGCACTCGGGGGGGGCCTCCTTTGCTCCGAACCCGGACTATTTCGATCCGGAAAACATTGTGAAACTGGCGATGGAGGGCGGGTGCAATGCGGTGGCTTCCACGCTGGGTGTTCTCGGCGCGGTGGCGCGGAAGTACGCTCACCGGATTCCCTTTATTCTAAAAATCAATCACAACGAACTACTGACTTATCCCAATTTGGCGGATCAAAAGTTGTTTGCAGGGGTGAAGCAGGCTTTCGATATGGGGGCGGTTGCGGTGGGTGCGACCATTTACTTCGGATCCCCGGAGTCGGGTCGTCAGATTGAGGAGATATCCCGCTCGTTCGCCATCGCCCATGAACTGGGCATGTACACGATTCTCTGGTGTTACCTGCGGAGTCCGGCATTTAAGACGAAGGAGAAGGATTATCATGTATCGGCCGATTTGACGGGCCAAGCGAACCATCTGGGGTCGACTATTCAGGCGGACATCATTAAACAGAAGCTCCCAGAAAATAACGGGGGCTACACTGCGCTACGAATGGGGGGGAGCGATTATGGGAAGACAGATCCTCGGATTTACTCCGAGCTGACGTCCGACCATCCGATCGATCTTTGCCGTTATCAGGTGCTCAACTGCTTCGCGGGTCGGGCTGGGTTGATCAACTCTGGTGGGGCATCGGGGAAGCACGATGTGGCCGATGCCATCAAGACGGCGGTGATCAACAAGCGGGCAGGTGGAATGGGGCTGATTTCCGGGCGAAAAGCCTTTCAAAAGCCTATCAAGGAGGGTGTGGAACTCCTCAACGCCATCCAAGATGTCTATCTAGCCAAAGAGATCGACATCGCCTAACGCACCGCACTCTTCGGGAGGGGACCTTCGTCGGAAAGCGATCTTCGTCAGGAAGAGCTCATTCCAAAGTCGCCCGAAACTCGGCTTTTGTTAATCTATTGTCTACAGCGCTTTAGGTGATTTTACCTCCGAGGTAGCTCCGAGGTAGCTCTGAGGTGGGGGTGAAAATCGCGGAGGGGGGAGGGGGTGATACAGCGAAACGGGTGGTCGATCGGGCGATGCCCAGTCAGAATGGCTGAGTGATTCAAAAAAGTGGACGTATCTGGTGCTTTACGCCGAATTCCGTGTTGGAGAAAAAGTATGACCTGGCTACATGTCAGGTGAATTGGTCGGCGGGCGGTAAGGCGCACAACGTCGCTGTTCAATTGAATCACTGGAAGGTTCGAGCCATCTCAACGATCTGTGCGATGGGGTCTGACACCAAGGCATGGGAGCAATGCGCGAAGAGTGATGGGGTGAAGATTTTAAAGATTCCGGTGCGTGTCGAGATGAGAAAAGATTGGGCTTTGGTGGGGAAAAGATGGCAGAGGATTGATTTTTTCACCCCTGATCCGCAAATCGATCGGGTAGGTTGGGCAAAGATCCGCAAGTTCTGGATGCGGGAATTGAAAGCAGGCGACGTGTGGGTGGTGGCTGGAAGTTCCGCGGGAGGTTGGCCCCGAGGTTGGTGGCAGAGGTTGATCCGAGATCTCCGGATCAATGGAGTATTGATTTTGGTGGATAGTCGCGGGGCTCTCCTCCGAGAAGCTCTCGAAGCCGGAGTGGATTGGGTGAAGTGTAATTTAAACGAAGCCGAGGGCACATCCTGCGAACGGGGAGTGGACCGTTGTCTAAAATGGTTGCGAAGGAAGGCAGGAAAGAAGAGTTCCATCCTCCTAACACTCGGCCGGCGCGGGATGGTCGCCGATCTCGCCGATCGGCGGATCGCCGTTGCCGCTACTCAAATCAGGATTAAAGACGCGACCGGCTCCGGGGACGTCGTTACGGCAGGACTGATTTACGGACTCATGAAAGGATGGACGATGGATCGTACCATTCGATTGGCGGCAGAGGCCGGAACGAGAAATGCTTCACGGGCCGATGTGGGCCGGGTGAAACGGCAGGTTTTCGCATCGTGAGCCAGGCATCTTGCCGGCAATGTTTCTGGTGATCAGTTAATCTGGGATCAGGCTTTGTTCGACAGTGTCGTCGAAGCGGAGATTTAGGAGTTTCCAGTCGGCGCCGACCGGAGTGTAAAAAACAAACTGCCAACGAAGTGGTTTCTTGGGATGAAAACTGAGGTAAGTGATGTAGATCACCCGAGTGCCCACGAGCCGCAGGTCGTAGAGTTCGTAGCCTTGCAGGGGCCCGAAAACCTCCAAACCCTTTCGAATGTTCCCGACAAATTCCGGCACGGCCGCGGGATCGGAAAGAGTCGGGTTGCTAGCCACGAGTGTTTTGAAGCAGTCGTCAATTTTTCCTGCCTGAATCCCTAGGAAAAATGCCTCCAACTGTTTTTGAATCGGTCCGGGAGGCGGTTTATTGATCGGATTACGAGGCAGGAGTTGCGGGATCAATGTAGTGACCTTGGGAAGATTGGTATCCGCTGTTTTGTTGGTCGAGCCAGCCATTAAACAAAAAGACGAAAGGAGAAGCATGAGAGGAAGGGGAATGAGATTTTTATATTTCATAAAAAAACTTGGATAAGTCGCTTGTGCCATCCTGAACGAAGTTTTACGTTTTTGCAAAATTCATATGTGATCGATCCAGGTCGGTGACAAAAAACAGCCTCACAAGCCCTTATGATGGAGCGACTTGCATGGGGTAATTGATCATGGAAGTAGTTGATGATTAGGCATTTGAAGGGCAATAAAAGTGTATGTGGGGTCGTAGGTGTATCCGGTGAGAAACCCTCCGCATGGGAGGTAAGAGGAGTAGACGAACGGCTCAATGAGCCAGTGTCGCCGTGTAGTCGCTGTCTGAAAGGAGTCCCGTGGGGTTGGGTTGAGTGGGTTGGATGCGAAAAAGCCAACCTTGGCCGTAAGGTTCGCGGTTAATCAACCCTGGATCACTCGACAGAGCTGGATTGGCCTCAACCACTTCTCCGGCAATGGGGGCATAAATATCGGAAGCAGCTTTGACGCTTTCCACCGTCGCGATGACTTCCCCCGTCGACACCTTGCGACCGGGTTTCGGGAGTTCGACAAAAACGACGTCGCTCAACGCAGACTGGGCATGGTCGGTGATCCCGATCGTGGCACTATTTTTTCCAAAGCGAACCCACTCATGGGTCTTGGCATAAAGCAGATCGTTGGGTGTGTTCATTTCTTTGGGAGGAATCTCCGAGGAGAGACCTTGGCCGGAACTCTGCGTCCGCGCACTTCAAATTCCAAATCTTGTCCACAAGCTGGGGCTGGAGCTGTCACCAAAGCCAACGCAATGCCGTGACCCAGGGTGGGTGAGGGCACCCCGCTGGTGACTACTCCGATCTGCTGAGATTTTTGGAAGACGGGATAGCCGTGTCGAGGTGGAGGTTGGTTGGGTTGACCCACAATTCCGATACACATTCGTGGTGCTCCGTGTTTTTTGAATTCCACCAGACGCGACCGACCTGGAAACGAGCGGGGTCGGGATAAATCAACGAAAAATCCCAACCCTGCCTCGATCGGGGTGATTTCAGGCGACAGATCCTGGCCATTCAAAGGAAGACCGGCCTCTAGCCGGAGACTGTCCCGCGAGCCAAGACCACAAGGAATCAATCCATCGGCTTTCCCTTTTTCGAGCAGGGCGTTCCAGACCTTTGGACCGGATATCGGGCTGGTGAAAATTTCAAAACCATCCTCTCCCGTGTATCCAGTACGCGCGACCATCGCTGGCACGCCATCCAGGTGAGTCTGGATCAGATGATTTCTCGTTGGACAGTGAGCGCCGGGTGGAAGGAGGCGGGAAAGAATCTTTTCCGCTTTCGGTCCTTGGAGGGCCATTCCCGCTGCGCTTCTGGGTTCACCAGAAAAAGTGACGTCTTTTTTGCCAGCCCCAAGGAGCCATTGCAGGTCTTCGCGATGACGGGAGGCATTCACCACGAGAAGAAAATCTTCGGGCCCGAATCGGTAGAGGAAAAGATCGTCGATCACGCCCCCCTGATCGTTGGTGAGGAATGAGTATTGGCCTCCGCCGTCGCGCAGTTTGGCGG
>CAIVGD010000149.1 GCA_903905395.1 uncultured Verrucomicrobiota bacterium | reverse complement strand
CTCGGCAGAATGGCGCGCCGAATCCCAGGCGAAGAAACGCATCGTCCAGTAGAATAGCCGCCGCGAGGACAGGTCGCTCGCTTTGCTTCGGCCCAGCGGCAAAACCTGTTCCCAATTCGTCGCGCCGACATCCTGCGGAGTCAATCCCTGGGCTTTGATATAGTCGTGAAATCGCCGCAAGGCGGCCGGGCTCTCCGACAGCGGTTTGAACATCACCGGATAGAACCAAACGGAATCAGCGTACATGCAGGCCATGGCGATACCTTCCGGCCGATAGCCCGACTTGAGCCACGGATCTATCACTCCGTGCGCCCGTGTTTCAATATCCTCCGGCGTCGTCTTCCCAGGTTCCAAAGACCATCTTGGATAGGGTTGATTCTTCACAGGCTCCTGCATCCAGGTCCTTTTCCCCACGAAATCGAAGGGAGTGTAGCCGACATAGACGGCGGTTCTGTGCAGACCGCCGCCTTTCAGCATGAGGTCGCTTCTTTCCGGAGGAGGGTTTCCCGTCACCACATTGACGCCGATGCAGGGCAGATTGGAGATGCCGTCAAGGCGATCACTATCAGTGTGGTAACCCAAGTCGGCCACAAGAGGAAAGAGCTTCGGGCGTTCCTTTTCCGGGATGGCGATCGTCTTGTAGAACTCCCAATAAGGCCGGTTGAACTCCCCGCGCGGCATGACATGTGGCTGATTCTCCTTGTCCCGCCAGACATAGAAGACGATCTCACTGGCTACTCCCGGAGAAAAAGCGTCCCAAGTATAGGTGCTGACCGGAGCGCCCTCTTTCAGGCGAATCTCGATTTCAACCAGCGACGGAGGGACAATGCCAAATGGCACGAAGTGGACGGCGGATGGATATCTTTTGCCGAGGTTGAAACGCCAGATGGCAGGTTCGGCAATCTTCCGGTCGGCGTTGAGCCAGTCCGTCCAGGCATCGTCGCTGACTTTAGTATCGGTAAATGCCATGCAAGCGCCGGTGTGGGCTCCCAGGCGAAAGGTGAACGTCTTTCCCTGCGGCTTTTTGCCTTCGCACGAGGTCACACGGGCGCGCAGTTGGAACGTCGGCACATCGGCGGCGTCCGAGAGGGTGCGCAACGGTCTGTCGCTCACCGAAAACGGGGGGTTGAGAGCCTGGGCATCGACTTCGCCCGCCACAGCGGAAGTATTTGTGATGGCGAGAATTAAAACCGCCAAGATCGCCAGCGTTGCTCGGCATTGTGATTTTGTCTGGTTCATGATTTTCACTTTCATTATGGTTACCCTTTCACAATTGAGCTGATCGGCATTCCGGTTTTGGTCAGTTCAGACGCAGGATGCGTCTCAATACCGGCGCGATGCCATCGGCCATCCTCTTAAACCCAAGGTCAGTCAGGTGCACGCCGTCCACGGACGGATGATCCTGCTCGCGGCCGATCAGCTTTCGGGTGTCGAGCAGATAGACGTTCTGATCGCCTTGCCGGCGCATCTGCCGGTGCGTTTGGAGGACGATGGCGTTGGCTTCGTCATAGCCGTCGTTGCCAAGATAATTCACTTTTGCGAATTGGAATTGCGTCATCAACAGCAACGGCAGCTTCGGTCGCCGCGCGCGGATCGCGTTGAGGAATGGAACGTAGCGGGTCTGCATCCGTTCCAGCCCCATGTTGCCGACCGGGTCAACAACCAGACAGGACATGTCAATCTCGTCGAGCAACGGGACGAGTTCCGGATCGCACCAGCCGTTGCCGGAGAAACCGAGGTTGACCACATTGATGCCG
>CAIVGD010000148.1 GCA_903905395.1 uncultured Verrucomicrobiota bacterium | reverse complement strand
GAGAACCACCGGATGGTTGAATTAAAAGGGATTCCGCCGTGAAGGGGCGGTGGAGAATGATTTTGGATGTTTAAATTTTGATTATCAGAAGAATAACGCTTGGGGTCAGACCTCAATTTTAAAGCTAGGTGGGGACGGGGCGTTGGGGCGTGGGTTTTTCAAGTTGAAGGTTCGCTTGAATATTGAGGTCAGACCCACCCGCTAGAAGTTGGAAGTTTAGGTAGCGGCGGCATCTCCGAGGCCGCCTAGCTGGGCGAACAAGTTTGGAAAATCAGCGCAGGCGTTCTTGGAAAGACCGCCCAACCTGAGCTTCAAGCGGGAGTGTCATCGGAATTCAATTCGGACGGCTGGCGAGGGCGGGGAGAGGTGGGCGTTGACGGGAGGGGTGGATTGGGAAAAGATGTGGGGCATGGGGCATAAAGGTTGGACATCGAAGCTGGCCGGACCGGCAATCGGACCGTACCGGCAGGCGACGGAAGCAGGGGGATTTGTTTTTCTTTCCGGTCAACTGGCCATTGATGAATCTGGGAATCTGCTGAACGGTACGGTGGCCGAGCAGACCCGCAAAGCGCTCGAGCGCGCGCAAAGTTTGTTGAAGGAGGGGGGGCTGAGTCTCGCGGATGTGGTAAAGGCAACTGTCTTCCTCACCGACCTAAAAAACTTTTCGGATATGAACGGGGTGTATGCGGAGTTTTTCCCGCAAGATGCGCCCAGCCGTTCCACGATCCAAGTGGCGGCTCTGCCGAAAGGCGGGGCGGTGGAGATCGAACTGCTGGCTCGCCGGCCCGGCTCATGACAGCGGCTCAGGTTCTGGAGATTTTTAGGCGATGCGGAGCGTTGCTCCACGGGCATTTCATATTGCGATCGGGGCGGCACAGCCGGACTTTTTTTCAGTGCGCACTCGTTTTGCAGGATCCGGTGGCGACATCGGAACTTTGCGGGGCGTTGGTGGAGAAGGTGAAAGTGATGAGCTGGTCGTTTCACTCGGTGATTTCTCCTGCGATGGGGGGGGTTTTGGTTGGGCATGAAATGGGGCGGCATCTGGGGAGGCGGCATATTTTTGCGGAAAAGGAGGAGGGGAAGTTGAAAATCCGGCGGTTTGCGGTGAAACCCGGGGAGAGGTTTCTCATTGCGGAGGACGTGATCACCACGGGAGGTGCGGTGAAGGAGGTGATTCAACTGATCCAGGAGGCGGGAGGGGAGGTGGTGGGGGTGGCTTGTCTGGTGGACCGAAGCGAAACGAGTCCGGATCTGGGGTCACCACTGTGCTCGATCCTGCAGTTGCCGGTGGAGACTTTTGATGCGGGGTCCCTGCCGGCAGATCTACAGGGAACAGCCGCTGTGAAGCCTGGCAGTCGCTGAGTGGTTTCCAGCTTGGCCTGCGGGCTTATCTGCGTTCCAATAGGACATGTTAAGGCTGACCCGAGAGGTGCGTTTTGAGTGGGACTTGGCCAAAGTGCCGACGCAACCCGCTCCCCTGCCGGTGAAACACGAGATCAAGATTCAAGCTAATCCGGATGTGGAGTCTTTGTGGGAAGGAATCCAAAGGGCTTTTTTGAATGAGAATGCGTGGATGGTGAGTTTGGAATCTCATTTAGATCAAATGCGAAAAAAAACATTTCCAGATGGCAAGCCGCTTGCCGGAATGGATGTTCTCGTGTTGCAGCACGGATCACGGGTGGTGGGGGTGAGTGCCCTGCAGGCAGTTGAGGGAGACGGGCCTCAACTGCTTTCGGGTGTGGTTCTCGAATATGAGTATCAACGACGTGGTTTGGGATCGGCGCTTCTTTTGGCCTCGCTGAGGCATTTGGCGGACAGGGGACTGGAGAAGGCCTCGGTGATCACGCGAGGGAGTGTGCCTGCGGCGCGCTATCTTTATCCGAAGTTCGGCGGACGAATTGGAGAAGTGATTTCTCCTGCCCCGGCGGGCGATTGATTGCGGAATGATTCCCACGTTCGACCTTGCCGTGTTCGGGGGGGGCTGTGGCGGATATGCGGCGGCACGGACGGGGGCGGGCTTGGGATTGAAAGTGGTGGTGGTCGAGGGTGGGGAGCGGGTGGGGGGGCTGTGCATCCTGCGCGGGTGTATGCCGACCAAGACGATGTTGGAAAGCGCACATCGGCGGCATGAGATTTTGAGGGCGGGCGAATTTGGCATTCGGGTGGGGACACCACGAGCGGATTGGAAGGCGATCCTGAAGCGGAAAGACTGGTTGATCGGCGAGTTTGCGGAATACCGAAAAGAGCAGTTGGAGAGCGGGAAATTTACTTTTTATCGCGCGCGGGGGCGGTTCCTCGGGCCGAACAGGATGGGGCTGGTGGCAGTGGGAAAGGGGAAGGTGCCGGCGGAGATTGAGGCGAAGACATTCCTGATCTCGACCGGATCCCGGACTGCCAAGCGAGGGATTCCCGGGTTGGAGGAGGTGGGGTATTGGACGAGTGACGATTGTTTGAAAGCAAACCGGCCCGTGAAAAGTCTGATCGTGTTGGGAGGACGGGCGGTGGCGTTGGAGTTTGCGCAGTACTACGCGCATCTCGGGGTGAAGGTGACGGTGATTCAGCGGAGCGGGAGGCTGTTGCCGGAGTCGGATCCGGAGGTGGGGGAGACGTTGGCACAGGTGTTCCGTAAAGACGGGATGAAAGTGCATTGCGGCACGCAGATACAGCGGGCGGAAAAGAAAGGGGGCAAGAAGCGGATTTATTTTATCGAAGGAGGAAAAAAGAGAGTGGTGGAAGCGGAGGAGATTTTGCAGGCGTTGGGGCGGGAACCGGAGTTGGAGGGGTTGGATTGCGGAAAGGCAGGGGTGCGGTTGGCGAAGGGCAAAGTGGTGGTAGCCAACACTCAGCAGACGAGTGTTCCACATATTTTTGCGGCGGGGGACGTGTGCGGTCCGTACGAGGTGGTGCATCTGGCGATTCAGCAGGGGGAAGTGGCGGCGAAAAACGCGGCTCAGGTGATTGCTGGGCGGGAGCCTACCGGGAAAATGGATTATCGGCTGAAGCTTGAGGTGATTTTCACCTCACCTGAGGCGGCTGGGGTGGGGTATTCGGAGATGGAGTGTAAGGAGAAGGGGTGGGCGGTGGTGACGGCGAGTTATCCGTTTCAGGATCACGGTAAGTCGATCGTCATGGGGGAGCTGAAGGGCTTTGTGAAGTTGATTGCCCGGGAGGGGACGGGGGAGATTGTGGGGGCGGAGGTGGTGGGGCCGCACGCTTCCGATCTGATTCACGAACCGATGGCGATCATGGGGTACCGAGGGACGGCGGAGGATTTGATGAATCTGCCGCACTATCATCCGACGCTATCGGAGATATGGGGGTATCCGGCGGAGGAGATTGTGGGGAGAAGATAGGAGATAGGAGATGGCACAGCCAGTTGAAGTTTAAGATTAAGTTTAAGTCAGAGGGGAGCCGCCAGTTTGAAAGTGGGAAGGCATGAAAGTGCGAAAGTGGTTTTGAAGTTGGAAGTATAGGTAGAGGTGGCATCTCCGAGGCCGCCTAACTGGGCGAACAAAATTGAAAAATGGCGCAGGCGTTCTCGGAGAGACCGCCCTACCTGAGCTTCAAGCGGGACAGCCGTCAAAATTGAATCCAGACGTCGGGTCCCGCGACTGCGGGCCCCGCCCCACAGTTGTTTTCTGTTTTGAAGTTCGAAGTTAGATAGAGCGGCGGGTGGGGTTAGGAGCCTGGGGGGAGCCAGTTGAGTTGGATGTCGCGTTTGCCTTCGGGGCCGCGGAGGTTGAGGCTGAGGCGACCGCCAGGAGGTTGGTACACGGCTCGGATTTCTCCGCTGGCGAAATTGTAGTTTCGAATGAGGTTGAGAGCGGCGCGCGCGGAGCCTTGTTTTATCCAGTTCCAGTTCTTCGGGATGCGTTGTTCGGTATCGTCGAGGGCTGGGATTTGGAGTCGCCCCCCGTCGCGGAAGGTCATGGTGCCGTAGCCGCCGCGGATCTCTTTGCCTTGGGCGGAGATGTTGACCAAAGCGTCGACATGGGAGGTTAAACGGAAGGAGGTGGGGGTGAGGGCATCGG
>CAIVGD010000147.1 GCA_903905395.1 uncultured Verrucomicrobiota bacterium | reverse complement strand
TGGGCACAGCTCCAACAGGTGCAGGGGCTGCCCATGGTTCGCGTCTGCCTGGCGGTGGTGTGGTCGCAGGTCCAGCAGATCCTGCAACTGCGGCTTAACTCGCCCGCGCGCGTGACCGCGCATACCGACCTGATTTCGGGCGGCCCGCTGGCCCGCAAACCCGACTCGATCGAGCGGCCGATCAACGGCGGGTTGATCCTCGAAACCCAGTCCGGCCGCATGGGTATCGTTGCTCCCGAACTGTTCTCCCTGAGCGTGGACCGCAAGGGGACCAGCTTGACGCTGATCCGCAGCCCGTACATCTGCCATCACAACCCGATGCCGCTCCGCCCCGATCAGCCGGCCTGCGACCAGGGCCAGCACTTCTTTGACATCGATCTGTATCCCAACTTCGACGGCGACGCCGCCCGACTGGCCAACCTTACCCGCCAGGCGCTGATGCAGCCGCTGGTGTGGGACCTTACGGGTTGAAAGACAGGAGCTCAGCGTAACCATCGGTCAACTTTACATGCCCCTCAACAGCCTTCTCGATCTGCCGAATCTCCTGGTCCAGAAATGCGATGTGCCGGTAACTGATCTGGGCCGCCGCCAGTGTCAGCGTATCGTTTCCCAGCAACTCGTTGAGTTCTCCGGCCTCAAGGTTCTGAAGCGCTTGAATGCCCAAATCCTTGCCGCTGTGCCGTGCGACCTGCCCCTCCAGGCGGAGCCACTCGCCTGTGCGCATGTGCACCAGGCACATGCGCCGACGCAGCAAATCACGCACCGGCCGATCCTCCTTCGGATAGATGTAACCTTCCGGCAACACGCCCATCACCATTTGCTTGGCCAAAAAGCGCGCGTCGGTCTTGTCGTTCGCGCTTTTCAGCCCAATGTTCTCTTGCATCCTGGCCGGGTTCGCCAACCGCGTGGAATACTGATTGGCTTGCAATCCGTCCACTAACCAATACCAGTTGTATGTGGACTCAACCGCTATGCCGGCCAATTGTGTCCGATACGGCGCCAGCGCCGCTAACACGGTCGGCAAGTCGTTCGGCAAACGGTGCTCATAAATGACATGATACTCTTGGTTCATCAACGCGCAAAACACATTGTCGCCGTGCAGATCCATCCCTCCGTGCAGAACCATAGCCGCCTCCTTTCGTTGCTTGTTTCCGGTTCTGGACGGATATAATACTCTTTTCCTGGTTCTTGCCTTTGGATGATTATCAGCCCTGAATGGCGCTAAGTTAAGATGACTTGTGGGCGTTTGGCAAGTTTTTTACCATTGTGTGGGAGAGCTTTAAAGACACGTCTAGGCTTGGTTAGCAAAGGGTAATGTTTGGGCCGCATTTTGACGGCCCGAGGTTCAGAACGCCCTGGCCGTACGGGCAGCGTGTCGGCTGCGAGAATGTCCAGCAAGCGGATATGGAAACGGGCACGCGACCGTTTTGAAGGGGTTCGGAGCATGACCGGGGTGAAGGATCGGAGGGAGTCGACGGCCCCTTTGAAACTAATGCGCTGGCGTGGCAACGCATGCATTATGGCCGCCTCGGCCATCAGCGCACGTACGCAGTTGTAGGCTATAAGAAACACACGGAGCTCCTTTTCAATCATGTCCGGAGTACGGCAACGCAGGCACTCCATCCCCATGGTAGTTTTCAGATCCCGAAAGGACAGCTCCATCAGCCAGCGTTGCATATACAAGTCGCAGATGGCGGCGGCAGGATAAAGCTGTGCATCAAGCAGAGAGGTGACAATCCACGTCTCTCGGGTTCGGAAGCCTTTGATCTGGAAATGAGAGCGGATGATGCGCACGGGGATGGTGTCTGGCAGGGCCTGCCATTCGGCCGACGTCATGCAGGCGGCTGGCTGCAGCGGTTTGGGCAGGGAAGTCCGCCAGTCATTCGGGCCGAGTTTTTGGGCATGTCGTAGATCGAGGTGACGCCCTTGTGAGAGCCGGGCCACCACATCGACGTCCTGTAGCGGCATGGCGGCCAAAAAGGCAAAGCAGCCATACATCCGGTCCCCGAGAGCAATGTCGCCAGGCAACAGCGTGTGCCATAGAGGTTTAAGCATGGTCATCTCTCCTGCATAACAGGCTGCGGTAACGATATGGGAGATGGCGCCGCTGGCCAGAGAAAAAATAGCCAACGCGCGCATGACGGGGAATCCGCAGCCTCTTTTCTGTCCCGTCGGGTAGTGATATTGCTTCCGGTTGGACGGCGTATCGGGCGTGCGGAAGCTGGTCGCGTCAATGACTTTCACAGGGCGATGCCAGCCTGGCACACGATACAGCGCCATTCGGTCCGCACACTGCGCGGACTGTTCTACGCCGGTTTGGAAAAGCGTCAAGGGTATCCGGGCACGGGCTTGGCAGTAGCCGCTGCTGCTTTCATCGATTTTCCGGCGGCGGGTCTCGTGCTCTGCCTGTACTTTGCGTACGACCGCCCGACAGGCGGTATTGGGTTGTAAGACCTGCCAGATGAAACACCAGAACGTAAGTTTGCGAGTATAAATCCGTTTCCGGCTTCCCACTCCCAGCGGTTCCGGGGCTAATAGCTCTCGGGGTAAAAAACGAGCGAATTCGTTTTCGACTTCGGCGGCACACCGGTACCGCGAAGTCCGCCGTCCATACGCTGCCAGTTTCGAACGCCACGCAGGGAAGTAAGGTGTATTCATAGGGCGGTATATATACCGCCTTCTTGACACGTATGCTACACTTATTTGCATGAAACCCAACCTTTCCAACCTTTCAGACAACCTTTCAGAACTACAGACGGAATATGCCTGGCTGCAGCGGCAATTGGCGCGTAGGGGCTGGATCAGTCACGGATACGTCCAAGATCGCGGCCCTGGCGCAGGTGGACCGTGTTATCAGTGGAGTCGCAAGGAGTTAAAGAAGACCGTGTCGGTGGCCCTGTCCAAGGAGCAGTATCTGTGGATGAAGGAGGCGATTGCAAACTGGCGGCACGTTCAGCAAACGCTTAAGCGCATGGAGCAGATTTCTCGCATCGTGCTCTTCCGCACTATTCCTGAACCGCCGCGCCGTAAGCCGTTGAGCAAACGAGTATTAGGTCTTAACTAAGCGCCATTCGGGTCAGCCCCCTACAGTCAGCATCCACTTTCGTTGGTCCCATGCCGGCAGGCAAATCCAACACCAGGATCAGTGGCGCACCCACGCTACGCGGGAGGCTTTGCGGAGGTGAGTTCACGGTAAATCCCTGTTGCAGGCCCAAGGGGCCATTCACATACCACTCGGTCAGCGCTCCCCGGCGATACTCCACACGATTGGCGCAGACGGAAGGC
>CAIVGD010000146.1 GCA_903905395.1 uncultured Verrucomicrobiota bacterium | reverse complement strand
CGCGGAGGGCGCGGCGGCCGGAACTTCTCATTCAGACGGCGGTCAAGGGGATGGTGATGCACAATCGCTTGGGGCGGGTCATTTTGAAGAAACTTTATGTGTATGGCGGGGCCGTGCATCCTCACGTGGCTCAGCAACCGGAAAAGGTGGAAGTCCGCTAAAGCGGGTAGGAATTTATGGCCAACGACGATTATCATGCGGTAGGACGGCGGAAGACTGCCGTGGCGCAGGCGTTCCTCAAGCGGGGTACGGGTCTGATCACGGTGAACGGGCGGGCTTTGGAAGAGTACTTTCCCACTCCCTCCACCCGGATTGAGTTGATGAAGCCGCTGGTGATTCTCAAAGAGGAGAAGCGTTTTGATGTTCGGATCTGGACGAGTGGCGGCGGTCTTTCCGGTCAAGCCGGAGCGGCCAGTCTCGCGATAGCGAGGGCCCTCAACCAATCGTTGCCGGAGCAGCGGACCGTCTTGAAGAAGGCCGGCTTGCTCACCCGTGATCCCCGCAAGAGGGAGCGGAAGAAGCCCGGGCAGCCAGGAGCGCGGAAGCGCTTCCAGTTCTCGAAGCGCTGACCTTGGGAGTTGTTCACTTCCCGCCACTTTTTTCGTGGTTGGTAGTGGAAGAATCGATTCCAACGGCAGTATTGTGCCGTTCCCATGAACACGCCTGTTTCCACCGCAATTTTAGGTGCCTCCGGTTATACCGGCGAGGAACTCGTGCGCATTTGCGTCCGGCATCCGGGAATGAAGGTGACGGCGATCACGTCCCGGCAACTCAAGGGCAAGACGCTGGGGGAGACGCTGGGGATAGTGGGCAAGGCGGGCGCCATGCGGTTCGAGGATCTTTCCGCAGGAGAAGTGGCCAAAAAAGCCGACGTATTCTTTCTCGCCCTGCCGCATGGGGTATCGGCCGCGATCGGTGGGGAACTGCGGGCCGCAGGGAAAAAAGTTTTTGATTTGAGCGCCGATTTTCGGCTGAAGGATGCCGCGCTTTATGAGAAGACGTACGGGGTGGTTCACCCCGCGCCCGCGCGATTGGCCGAGGCGGTTTACGGGTTACCGGAAATTTATGGGGAGAAGATCAAACAAGCGGATCTGGTGGCGTGTCCCGGTTGTTACCCGACCACGGCCATCCTCGGACTGGCGCCAGCTTTGCAGGCGGGAGTGGTGGCGGATGGTGGAATCGTCATCTCGGCGATGAGCGGGGTGTCGGGTGCTGGAAAAAAAGTGGAGTCCGCTTATCTTTTTGGGGAGTGCCACGACAATTTGCGGGCGTACAGCATCCCGCAGCACCGGCATCGGCCGGAGATTGAGCAGGAGCTCTCCGCGATTGCCGGGAGCGCCGTCCGGGTGGCTTTTGTTCCACATCTGGCACCGCTCCACCGGGGCATGCTTACCTCGATCTCCTTTCCGTTGAAGAAAGGAACCTCCGCGGCGGAATTGGACAAGGTGTACCGGAAGTTTTATCGGAAGGCTGTGGCGGTCCGGGTGTTGGAGGGGGAGGCTTTGCCTGAAACGAAACGGATGGTGGGGCGGCATGGGGCAGAGCTGGCCGTGCGGGTGGATGAGTGGACGGGGCGGGGGTTGGTCATCGTGGCGATCGATAATCTGGGCAAAGGGGCGGCCGGTCAGGCGGTGCACTGTTTTAATCTACGGCATGGATGCGCGGAAGGGGAGGGACTCGACTGGTGAACCAGACTCTCGCGTGGATCCAAGCAGGGAGCGTGACTTCGCCTAAGGGATTCCTTGCGTCGGGGATTCATGCCGGGATCAAGCCGGGGCGGGAGAAAGACATGGCCCTGCTGGTTTCGACCCAGCCGGCCGAGGCGGCGGGTGCGTTCACGACGAATCAGGTGAAGGCCGGACCGGTGCGGGTGAGCCAGCAATATTTGAAAAAAGGAAAGATTAGGGCGGTGATTCTCAATAGCGGCAACGCCAACGCCTGCACGGGGGTGCGGGGCATTGCGGATGCGAAGAAGATGACGGCAGAAACGGCCGCGGCCTTGCGGTGTAAGCCGCACGAGGTGCTGGTTTGTTCCACGGGACGGATAGGGGTGCCTCTGCCGATCCGCAAAGTTTTACGTGGAATCAAAAAGTGCGTGAAGCTTCTTAAACCGGATCGCGGATCGGTGGCGGCCCGGGCGATAATGACATCGGACACGGTGAGGAAAGAAGGTGCGGTCCGGCTGATTTTGGGTGGAAGAAGGGTGACGATCGGGGCGATGGCCAAGGGGGCGGGGATGATCCATCCGAACATGGCGACGATGCTTTGCGTGGTGACGACTGATGCGGCGGTGGATCGCAAGACCCTCGCCCGGGTGACGAGCGAGGCCGTGGAGGAGAGTTTCAACCGGATCAGCGTGGATGGGGACATGAGCACAAACGACACCGTGCTGGTGTTGGCGAACGGGGCGGCGGGAAACACCCCGTTGAAGAGTTACGATGCGGACATGGGAAAATTTTCGGCGGCTCTCAAGCTGGTGATGTTGGAGATGGCAAAAAAGATTGTGGGGGATGGGGAGGGGATGACGCGGGTGATCGAGCTGGCGGTGAACGGGGCGGCGACCGAGGCTGACGCCAAAAAAATGGCGGAGGCGGTGGTGCGGTCGGCTTTGGTCAAGACTTCCTGGAGCGGGGGGGATCCCAACTGGGGTCGGATCATGGGGGCGATCGGGGCCAGCGGGGCGCGGATGAGGGAGGAGTTGGTGGACATACATTACGACGGAGTGGCGGCGGTCCGGGGCGGGATGGCAACGGCCACGCCGCCGGGGAGGTTGAAGGCGGCGGCGCGGAGGTCGCGCGTTTCCATTCAAGTAAACCTGAATTTGGGCAAGGGCGGGTATCGGATGTTGACGACCGATCTTTCGGAAAAGTACGTGCGGATCAATCTGGGGGAATAGCGATGGCGGGGAAAAAATTCGACCTTCAAAAGATCTTTAAGGCCATGAGGTGGCTACTCATGGCTTGGGGCGGAATTTCATTGGTCGGAGTTTTGTTTCTCGCCGGATTTTTTGCCTACCAAGTTGGACCCGGAAACCGTGACAAATTCGAACAAGCATCAGTCAAGGATGTCCGGTTTGTATTGAATTGGTGTGGACTCGGTGAGAAACGAACCGAGCGAGTGATTCACTCCTATCAGTCGGGTCGTTCCTTCACCGGGGATCATTTCGATGCCTACTGGATTAAGATTTCGAATCTGTCGATCAAGGAGCTTTGCCCGCCCCAAAGTGGTTTAGGTCATGGCGGTTGGTATCGAGGGGACCAGTTGCCAAAGGTTCCTGACGAAGCCCTTCAATTCATCATGATGTTCCCTAATCACAGGGAGGCGCCGTGGTTTCCCACTGCGAAGGAGATTCGAAGCAGTAGGTATTTTGTCCAAGTATGGTTTGTTCAGTATCATGGCGATCATGTCACTAACGCGCAGGTCATTATTGCCAGACCTGATGATTCGATGATTTTTTATATAAGCGGTAAAACGTGAGATGAACAAGGTAACGAGGGTGATTGTGCTGAAGTACGGGGGGAGCGCGATGGAGGATAGTGCCAAGGTGGCGGAGATTCTTGCGGAGATTGCGGGGTTGGCGAAGGAGGGTTGGCCGGTGGTTCTGGTGCATGGGGGTGGGAAAGAGATCAGCGGCGAGATGAAGCGTCGCGGGTTGAAGGGGGCTTTCGTAGAGGGATTCCGAGTCACGGATGAAGCGGCCATGGCGGTGGTGGAACAGGTGTTGGATGGCAAAGTGAACCCTGGAATTGTGGCCAAGCTGAACGAGATTGGAGGGAAGGCGCGGGGGATCAGTGGCCGGAAGGTTTTTCAAGCGAGGAAGGCGCCCCCTGCCAAGGCGGATGGCAGGGAGGTGGATCTGGTGAGGGTGGGTGAGGTGGAAAGATGCGAGGTGGAGGAAGTGCAGAAAGCGTTGGCCGCAGGGGAGACGGCGGTGGTGAGTCCGGTGGCCCAAGGAAACGATGGCGGGGCGATGAATCTGAATGCGGACGTGGCGGCGGCGGCTCTGGCTGGGGCGTTGCAAGCGGAGCAGTTGATTTTTCTTTCCGATGTGCCGGGATTGCTGATGAATCGCAAGGATTCGAGAACTATCATCCCAGAGATACGATCGGCGGAGTTGGAGAAGTTGGAGAAGGAGGGGGTGATCAGCGGCGGGATGATTCCAAAGTGCCGGTCGGCGGCCTCGGCTCTGCGGCAAGGGTTGAAAAAAGTGGAGTTGGTGGACGGGCGGGTGGCAGGGACGCTGACTGGCGTGGTCAAGGGACAGGAAAAAGCGGGGACAGTACTTACCCTCTGAGACAAGGGATTCGGCTCATTTTTACCAATCCCTAGGTGGGGTAAAAAACGAGCTTCGACCACTTCAGAGGGGGTTTTTCTAGGTATAATTACTAAATGTTGTAGACAGCATAACTCCGGCCACTATATATCGACAAGGCATCTGCTGGGGATATTTCCAACGGTGGGTGTTTATTAAAAATAACATTTTATTTCAAGGCCTTCCCTATGAGCACCGAATCCCTCCAAAACTACGTTTTCACCTCCAAATACAGCCGCTATCTACCGACTAAATTGCGGCGCGAAACTTTCGACGAAGCGGTCGAGCGTGTGATCGACATGCACCGGCGCCATTTTGCCATCCGGGGGATCGAGGTCGCAGATTTGTTGGAGATTTGTGAGAGGGCAATGAAAAATCGGTTGATGTTGGGCAGTCAGCGAGCCATGCAGTTTGGCGGCGATCCGATCTTGCGAAAGCATGCCCGAATTTATAACTGCACCACCTCCTATTGCGACCGGCCGCGTTTTTTTCAGGAGGCCCTGTGGTTGCTCCTGTGCGGTTGTGGCGTGGGATTCTCCGTGCAGAAACACCATGTCGCCAAGTTGCCCAAACTGGTCCGTCCTGGGGGCACGCATGCCACCTTCGTGATTTCCGACACCATCGAGGGGTGGTCGGATGCCATGGGGGTGCTGCTCTCGAGTTACCTGGCCGATCAGCAGCCGTTCCCAGAGTATGCCGGTCGGCTGGTTGACTTCGATTACACCCCGATCCGTCCAAAGGGACGACCCATCTCCTCCGGCATGGGGCGTGCACCAGGTCCGGAACCGTTGCGCCGCAGTATCGAACTGATCCGCAAACTGATCGACACCCGCCTCGATCAGGGGATGACGCAATTGCGGCCGATCGATGCCTATGACATTTTGATGCATGCCTCCGATGCCGTGCTTTCCGGCGGCGTGCGGCGCAGTGCCACCATCTGTCTTTTTTCGCCGGATGACGACACCATGGCCACGGCCAAGACGGGGAACTGGTTCAACGAAAATCCCCAGCGAGCCCGCTCGAATAACTCGGCCATGCTGCTGCGCGGTAAAACCACCGCCGAGCAGTTCCACAAACTTATGAAATCGGTCCGCGAATTCGGCGAGCCGGGGTTCATCTTCACCGATGATCTGGACGCCACCTTCAATCCCTGCGGTGAGATTGGTCTCTACCCACAGATCGACGGCCAGAGCGGATTCGCATTCTGCAATCTGTGCGAAATAAACATGGGGCGCGTGGACACGGCCGCAAAATTCCGCGAGGCAGCCGAAGCCGCCGCCATTCTGGGAACTCTGCAAGCCGACTACACCGAATTCGAATATTTGGGCGAGGTCAGTACGCGCATCGCGCGTCGGGAGGCACTTCTCGGTATTTCGATGACCGGCATGATGGAACACCCCGCGGTCGCTTTCGATCCCGCCCTGCAACGCGCGATGGCGGCACACATTCTGGAGGTCAACGCGCGCGTCGCCGCACGCATAGGTATCGGTCCAGCCGCACGGGCTACCTGTGTCAAACCGGCCGGCACCACCAGCTGCATCCTCGGCACAAGTTCGGGCATCCACCCGCACCATTCGCGGCGTTACTTCCGTCGCGCCCAGGCCAACGAAGACGAACTGCTTGTCGATTTCTTCCGAGCCCAGAATCCGCTGGCGGTCGAGACGTCGGTTTGGAACCCGAACGGAACGGACGTGGTGCTGACCTTTTGCATTGAGGCCAATCCCGAAGCCATGACCAAGCGCGATGTCACGGCTGTTGATCTATTG
Source organism: uncultured Verrucomicrobiota bacterium (assembly GCA_903905395.1). GTDB lineage: Bacteria > Verrucomicrobiota > Verrucomicrobiia > Methylacidiphilales > Verrucolacustridaceae > Verrucolacustris. The sequence goes on along the minus strand of CAIVGD010000146.1, from coordinate 2,842 downwards.
AATCTGGTCAAGCTGACCAAGGAGAACTGGATTGATGCCGGCAAGCGTCCGGATCGCTGTGCCCAGCCCTGGCTCAGTCACAATGTTTCCAACACGATCTCAGTCAAAGACGACGAATGGCAGGCGGTCGAAGCCTTTATTTTCAACAGCCGCCAAGTCTTTGCCGGCATCTCGCTACTGCCGGACGGCGGCGATTTGGATTATCCGCAGGCACCGTTTTGCGAAGTGCTGGAAGTCGAAGAGATCGTGTCCGCGTATGGAGTGGGCACCATCATGTCATCGGGGCTGATTGTGGACGGTCTGCACGTCTTCGATGACAACCTGTGGGCCGCCTGTGACTGCGTGCTTGGCCGCGGGGAGAATCTCGAGACTCCCACCGTGCCCCGCTATCCCAAGCGCGTGTTCGAAGCGATCGAGACCGTCCGCGCGGAGAAACAGGACTGGGTCCGGCGTGCGCATAAATTCGCGACCAACTACTTCGGCGGCGATGCGCTCAAGATGACCCGCTGTCTCAAGCGCGTCCATGCTTGCAAAACGTGGGAGGATCTCACCCGGACCTACTCTCCGGTCGATTACACCCTGTTGATCGAACAGCAAGACTTCACGACCGTTGCCCAGACCCCGGCTTGCGCGGGCGGGAAGTGCGATATCCTGTAGAACGAAAAAAAGGGGGACAGCTCATTTCCTCGGGCGGGAATGAGAGAAGCACCTTGGTTAGGGGATGATTTCGACTCGCGTGCCTGGAGTGACCAGCTCGTAGAGTTCCATCACGTCGGCATTGCGCAAACAGACGCAACCGGCGCTGGTAGGTTGACCGATCCGGTCTTCGCGGTTGGTTCCGTGAATGTAGATATAGCGATCCCGGCTGGTGGCATTGCCTGGTTCCTCGCCATCTAGCCGGAGGATGCGTGTGAGAACGAGATTTTTTTCTTCTACAGGATCGGATGGCTTCCAGACACGCCCGGTGGGTTTCCGACCGACAAAGTGGGTGCCGAGTTCCTTCCCCCCGCCAATCATTTCGGAAATGCGATGCCACCCGAGAGGGGTTTGGTTGCTATTGGGCTCCGAGCCGACTCCCTTTTTGGCGGTGGAGACGGGGAAGGAGCGGGAGATGGAGCCGTCCGATTCGACGACGTCGAGGCGTTGGGCGGAGATGGAGACGCGGAGGTGACTCATTTTGATTCAGGTTGAGGTTGAAGTTGGGGTTTCAGTTAAGCGAGAAAGTTCAGCGGATGAATATTTTAAAGGGGACCGCTTGGTTGGGGCCATTTCCGCGCAGAGCGTGAACATGCAGGATGAGGAGGGATCACCTTAAATCATCGGGCAGTAACGGCATTCCCGTACGGCGGCGCAGGCCGCTGTGTCGTTCTGGTTGAAGGCGAGGCGTGCCTCACCCGTCGCTGGTCATGATGAACAACGGTGCCAGATCGAAACTGTTGTACTGCGGCCGGTATCGCTTGGTGTTGTAGAATCGCTCTACGTTCACGAGCTTCTTGGTGCTGGTGACGACATCCAGCGGGATGTTGTCATAGCAACCGTTCTTCACCACTACCAACCGGCCGTGAATGCCCTTCAGGATCAAGTCGAAGGCAAGATTGCCGTAGGCCATCGGCACGATCGAATCCATCGCGTCTGGGTCGCCGCCGCGCACCATGTAGCCCAGCTTCTGGCTGATGATGTGCACTTCCTTGCCCTTGTTGTACTGCGCGGTGCGCTTCTGCACCTCCTCTGACACCAGGTCGCCGATGCCGCCCAGCTTGGCATGTCCGAACGCGTCGGTTGTGCTGCTCTGCCAGATCTGCCTGCCACCCTTCCACACCGCCCCTTCCGACACGAGTGCCACGGCGTATTTGCTCGGATTGCGGCTACGATCATACATCAGCATTTCCGTCAGGATATCCAAGCTGAACTCGTGCTCCGGAATGACGCAACGCGTCGCCGCCCCCGCCATCGTGGGCATCATCGCCGTGAAGCCCGCATAGCGGCCGAACACCTCCATGATCAGCAGGCGCTCGTGCGACCCCGCTGATGTGCGCAGTCGGTTCGCCACCTCGATCGTGCGCGTGACGCACGTGCTGAAGCCGATGCAGTAATCGGTGCCTGGGACGTCGTTGTCCATCGTCTTTGGGATGGCGATGACTTTGACGCCCTCTTTGTGCATCCGCAGGGCATAGCTCAGCGTGTCGTCTCCACCGATTGGGATGAGATAGTCGACCCCCAGCCAGGCGAGATTCTTCAGCACCTCGGGTGTCAGATCGTTCGTCGGTTGGTTGTACTTCGCCTTCAGGTGCTCGGGCACCGAATCGGCCTTCATCGAGCTGGGGCGTGTGCGCGAGGTGTGCAGGAAAGTGCCGCCCGTGCGCCCGGCCCGGTTGACGATCTCTTCCGATAGGTGCTGGAAGTTGTTGCTGTTGTCCCACTCGTGGTCGCACACCATTTCCGTCACGCCGGCCCAGCCGCGTCGAAGGCCGATGACCTCGTAGCCTTCACGCAGGGCGCGGATGGTCACGGAGCGGATGGCGGGATTGAGTCCAGGGACGTCGCCTCCGCCCGTGAGGATGGCGATGCGTTTCTTGCCGGTAAGGATATTGGCCATGACTAGATGCTCCCTATAAGATCGGATTCAACTGCGCCGATCTGATTTTTTATAGAAAATCGTGTTTCGAATGTCGTGGGCGTTTGCCCATCAGTTCCACATGAAACAGCGTTTCCATGCAAAATTGGTATCAAAAAGCGGGGGGAATGTCCAGTTGTCACACGCCGTTTTCGGTTTGGATGACGTTTATGAGTAAATCCATTACCAGAGAATGACCGACGTAATAGAGCAATAGTCTTGAAAAGG
>CAIVGD010000145.1 GCA_903905395.1 uncultured Verrucomicrobiota bacterium | reverse complement strand
CCGCCCCCCCCCCCGACCCCCGCCTTCCCCTCCCCCTCGGCTTCGTTCTAATCTCTGCCTATGCGTCGCAGGCTTCTTCTGCTCTCTCTTCTTCTCCCATCTCCCATCTTCCGTCTTCCCCGCTTGCGCACCGCCGCCGCTTGCTTGTTCCTCCTCACGCTGATCCCTCCCCACTGCGGCGCGCAATCGGAAGTCGGACTCATCATCAACGCCATCCTCCAAGGCCTCCAAGCCGCCGACGCCATCCGCCAATCGGCCGATCGCGCCAACCAGTTCCCCACTCCTCCCAACCAACCCCCGGGCGATCCCATCTGGGACTACGACGAAGCTTCCCTCGTCCCCTCCCAAGTCCTCCGCACCGGCCCCTACCGCAATCTCCAAGGCGAAATGGTTCTCAGCGCCCGCAAAACCCAGCCCGGAACCATCGAACTCCTCTTCTATCGACCCGACGGCTCGGTCAGTCGCCGCGAATTATGCAAATCCGACCGTCGCGACGGCCGCCGTATCGATCTCGACGAAAAAAGCCACAAAACCGCCGAAGGCCCCATCCGCTCAGGCCTCCCCGAAGGCGATTGGCAGTTCTATTCACCCAACGGAAATCTCAAGGCCGAAACCCGCATGACCGCCGGCCATATGACCGGCCCCCAAGTCCTCTTCGGAGAAGACGGTAAAACCCACGCCTCCAACACTCTCCTCGACGGCAAACGCGAAGGCCCTTCCACTCTCTTCCACCCCAACGGCTCCGTCTCCGACAACCTCTCCTACTCCGCCGATCAACTCAACGGCCCCGCCACCGGCTGGTGGCCCGATGGACAACCCCTCTACTCCGCCTCCTGGAAAAACGGCCAACTCGACGGCCCCAGCATCGAAAACTTCCCATCCGGCCAAAAGAAATCCGAAACCCTCTATGTCCTTGGCAAAAAAGAGGGCCCCTCCCGCGAATGGGACGACAAAAACAACCTCCTCATCGAGGAAAATTATCGCAACAACCTCCGCGAAGGCCCCTCCTTCACCTACTCCCCCACAGGGATTAAACTTTCCGAAACCCTCTACCAAAACGGGAAGAAAAATAGCTGGGCCGGCACCTGGTCCGCCGAAGGAGCCAAACTCTCCGAGGGCGAATGGCAGAACGACCAACTAGAAGGCACCCTCCGCGAATATTATCCCAACGGCAAACTCCGTGCCAAAGCCACCTACCTCCACGGCAAAAAGGAAGGCCCCTACCAAAGCTTCAACCCCGACGCTTCCCTCGCCTCCTCCGCCACGTTCCACGAAGACAGCCTGATCGGCCCAATCACCCTCCACTATCCCAATGGCAAACCCTTTGCCGAATGCCACTACAACGGCGACCACCTCTCCGGTGGCAATCTCTTCTACCCCACGGGGGAAGTTCTGGGCCAGTTCGGACCCGTCCTCGGTTCCCCCACCAACAAAATCAGCTCCCTCCTCCTCCAGTACTCCGATGGACGCCCACTCAGCTCCACCCAGCACGATTCCTTCTATGGCAAAACCACCTGGCAAGGCTGGCACGCCGATGGTTCCCCCATCGGAACTTTCGATAACAAAGGCACAGAGGACCACCCAGTCCGCACCGACCTCCAACTCTGGCGTGAACAACAGGCCTCCCTCGAACAAACCATCGGCCTCACCTTTCCTCCAGAATTCAACCTTCTGCCTCGTTGAACCCGCCATCCGAATTCAGGGTTGAGCACAGTCCATCTTAAAATTTAGGCAGGGCGTTCTTTCCAAGAACGCCTAAGTTGATTTTCCAAACTTGTTCGTCCAGCTAGGCGGCCTCGGAGATGCCGCCTCTACCTAAACTTCCAACTTCAAAATTCCCTTTCCCAATCAAAAATCCGCGGCTGCGTCCCGCGACCGCGGGAAAGAATCCCCAATCCCCAATCCCCAATCCCTAATCACCATTCACACGGGCGGCGTCCGCCGCCTCCCCACTCGCCCCTACGGGGCGAGTGTGGCCTTCAGCCGCAGGAACTTCTTCTCGGCACCAGCACGGTTCACGCTGAACTTCTGCTTCGCGCAACCCGTCGGTACGCCCGTCTGGTCAATGCCCGTTGCCGAACCCTCCACCACGCCCACCGATGCTGGTGTGCCGTAATCCGCCAGATTCGTCACCGCTTGGCCGACTACAGCGAGGCTCGTGTCATTCGTCCGCACAATCGCCGTGATCGAGAGGGTGGTACCATCCAGCGCCGAAGTCGGCTTCGTTACGCTGTCGTTAGGTCCGTTGGCCCCATAGGCGTACCGCAAGAGGCCGGACAGGCCATCGGCACCCGCCGTCTCAGAGGGAGCTGATACCGTCACCGTACGGGTCACCGGCGTCGCCGCGTTGCTCGCTGCGTCACTGGCCGTGTAGGTGATCGTGTAGGTTCCCGGCTTGGCGGTGTTGACCGAGCCGCTGGTGTTCACCGTGACTGAGCTATCCACATTGTCCCATGCCGTGGCTCCAGAATCGGCGTAGGACGCACCCCACGCAACCGTCACCGTGGCCAAGCCATTCAGGGTGATCACTGGCGCCGTGGTGTCAGCCGGCGTTTCATTCACATCCGTCACCGTCACGGTAAAGGCTTTCTCAGTATAGAGACCGCCCGCATCCGTCGCCCTCACCCGCACCGAATAACTGATCTTCGTCTCGTAATCAAAAGCGATACCGGCCTTCAGGCTGATGCCGTCGATACTGAACGAAGCGTTATCCGTAGAATCCGTCCCAGCCACGAGGCTGTAGGTGAACGTATCCCCCGCATCCGCATCGGTCGTCGATAATGTCCCCACCACCGCATTGACCGAATTATTTTCCGCGATCGAATTAGCCGAAAGGCCGATGTCGGTCGGGGCGGTGTTAAACACGCCATCCACTCCCGTCACCGTCACCATATCATACTTCACCGTTCCTGCCGTGCTGTAAGCGGTACCATCAATCCGTGTGATGATGTTGGTTCCCGGCGCATTAGCCGTGATGACTCGGAAGCCAAACTTCGCATTGTTCTCCACTCCCGCCTTCCCACTCAAATCCGCCGAACGTTGAATCAGGTTGTAATCAGCTTGATCCAGCGGATACAGCCCGTCCACTGGTGTCACCCCGGCGGAATCCGCCGACGATGGGGCATAATCCACCCAGGTCGGCGTCCCAGCCGTTGCGTCCAGCGTGTACTGGAATCGGGTGTATTTGGAGGCCGTCGAGCTGGCGGCTAAGTCCCAGAGAACCTTCACCCCCGTTTTGCCCGCCGTGCTCACCGCAAACTGTAGGCCTGTGAACTGACTCGCCGCCCCCCTCACGCTGGCCGCCTTATTCGTGGCCGCCAGATCCGAGGATCCGGTCGCTCCAGCGACAAAGCCCGGAGTCACACCACCCACTGCCGCAATCGAGCCACTGCCGGTGGATGCAGTCAGATCACTGTTGTTGAAATTCCATTGGGTGATCACATTGGACGAAATGGATGCAAACGGCATTACCCTGATCTCCTTGCCTGTGCTGACGGCGCTGATGTTTGTATCCCGATTGAACACTTTGAAATAGTAGAACGTATTATTGCTCAGGCCAGTCACCACCGCATTGCTCGTCGTGGCTCCTATGTCCACAAATATCGTGGTGGACGACCCCACCGCCGTCCCACCTCCAAAATTGGTGTTCCCCGTATAAATTCCTGAAGCCGTCGGTGCATCCGTCACCGAACCGCCCCCTTTCGCCAATAAAACCAAATTGTAATTTGTGGCAGACCCCCAAGAAAGGGCGGCTTGCCCGTTTTGTCCGTAACCAGTGAAGGAAGTCGGCTGAACCAGACCCGTTCCCGTCCCTGTGAAAGTATATTTCCCAATCACTATCCCTCCCGAGGAAACGGTCAATATCGTCGATTTCGCCCCCGTGCTCAGCGGATCAAAACGCATGAGACCGATGTAATCACTCACCGATCCGCTGGTCACCGGTATCGAGAGGGAACTGCTCCAGACCGACCTGTCCCCCGAAAGCGAAAAGTCCATGGAATCAACACTCATCTCCACAGTATCTCCGGGGAGAATCCCCCCGTTGATCCAGAAGTTTTTCTCGCTCGTGTTCCCCAAGGTGACGGAGCCGAAATCAGCCGAAGTCAGATCACACGTGAAATTTCCCACCACAAACGCCGTCGTACTCGTCACCTGACCTGCTCCCTCACCCACCGTGATATAACCCGTGGTCACCCCCGCAGGCACCGTCGCCGCCAACTCCGTCGAGCTGACCACACTCACCAAGCTCGCGGACGTTCCGTTGAACGCCACCGCCACCCCATTGGTGAAATTGGAGCCGTGGATCGTCACCTGATTCCCAGCCAAGCCAACCGAAGGAGTGAACGAACTGATCGCCAATGCAGTATCCACATCGTAGGTCAGGGTTAAATCATCGATCGCCAATCCGCCATCGTACGAACCATCCTTCGCGTCTTTCCATCGGAGAAAAGCGCTCTCCCCCGCTTGGAGAACCAAGGGAATACTCACGCTAGTGAGGGTCACCTGATTGGTAGGATCATTGCCATCTAGAGGACCGTTGCTGCTCCCGCTGGGTGCCACTGGTGCCGGACCGTTGATGTTTAAACCAACGAGGGAAAAAATATTGGAGGAAACTGTCAAAAAGTTGCTTGTGTTGACCGTCGTGCCATTAATTTTACCATAACCGAAAGTCAGGACGTTGTTGGATGAGCCCGTGGAACTCCTCCAGAACTCACCCT
>CAIVGD010000144.1 GCA_903905395.1 uncultured Verrucomicrobiota bacterium | reverse complement strand
CAGGAACCGCAGGACATCCGAACCTGCGGTCACCACCAATAACCCAGCCTGAGCCAAGACCTCCGCCACTTCGATATGTGACCGCCCCTTCACCGTCACCCCGACCATCCCTCCAAAACCCCGTACTTCACCTATCCAGCCCCGACCCGAAAGTTTGCCCAGCCCCCTCTTCAGTTCCTCCCCCCGCACCTCGATATTCTCGGCTAATTTCTCCTCCTCGATAATGGCCAGCACCTCGAGCGCGACCGCGCAGGCCAACGGGGTTCCCCCATACGTGGTCGCGTGAGTTCCCGGACTTAGTACATCCTCCAACCGCTTTCCGAACCATGCCGCCCCGATCGGAAATCCTCCGCCCAGACTCTTCGCCATGGAGATCGCATCTGGTAGAAAAACCTCTTTCGTCCCCGACTCCTCCAATATCTTTTCGTAACTCTGGAACCGCCCCGTTCGATAATGTCCGCACTGGACGGAATCCATCATCAGAAAAAGCCCATTCGCCCGGGTTAGTTTTTGCAAACCCAGCAGATACTCCGCTCGGGCCGGAATGACTCCCCCCTCTCCCTGAATGCCCTCGATCATGACAGCCGCAGTCTTTGGCCCCACCGCCTTCTCCACTGCCGCCAGATCATTGTAAGGAATATGAACAAACCCAGGCATCACGGGTCCAAATCCTTCTCTCAGCCTTGCCTGTCCCGAGGCCGCAATCATCCCCAAGGTCCGTCCGTGAAATGAGTTCAGGGTGGTGATCACCTCATACCTTCCCTCGGCCGATCCAGCTTTCCGCGCCGCCTTCACCATGGCTTCGTTGGCCTCGGCACCGCTGTTGCAAAAAAACATCTTCCCCGGCCCGATCCGCTTCACGAGCGCGGCCGCCAGTTCCGCCTGCTTGGGGTGAAAAAATAAATTGGAAACATGCACCAACTCTTCCCCCTGCGTTTTCATGACCTCAGCCAGCCGCGGATTGGCGTGGCCCAGACAGTTCACCGCGATTCCACTCCCGAAATCTAGGTACTCCTTACCATCCGCATCCCAGACCCTCGACCCTTTGCCCCGCACCAAAACCTGCGCTGTGGCAGACCGTTTATACGAAGGAACCACATACTGGGCATAATCCGCCCGTACCTTTCCTGATTGAATCGGAGTACTTGTCTTCAAGGATTGATTTTAATCCCAAAACTCCGCCCAGCCAATCCTAACCCAGGGCCTGCTTTCCAGCCCAACGCAGTAAAGATTCGGTCTGTTCCCATCCCATGCATGCATCCGTAACCGAAACCCCGTACTTAAGATTCTTGGATCCATCCGTCGGAATGTTCTGCCGCCCTTCGTGCAGATGACTTTCCAACATCAAACCCAGGATGCCCGGAGCTCCCGACTTTTTCTGTTCAATCACGCTTTTCCAAGCCGTCTCCTGCTGCGTCGGTTCCTTGCCCGAGTTTGCGTGACTGCAGTCCACCATCAACCTCTCCGGCAGTCCGTGTTTCTTCAGAGATTCCCGCGCCGCCGCCAGACTGGCTGGGTCGAAGTTGGTGCGATCTCGCCCGCCTCGAAGCACAAGATGAGTCGAGCTGTTGCCTGTCGTGCAGATCACACTGGTCGTCCCCTCTGCATCTATCCCGACAAACGCGTGTGCCGCCCGAGCTGATAGCATCGCATCCACAGCCACCTGCAGACTACCGTCCGTACCATTCTTAAAACCAACCGGCATGGAAAGCCCGCTCGCCATTTCCCGGTGGGTCTGACTCTCCGTCGTCCGCGCCCCGATCGCCGCCCAGGTCACGAGATCCGCAAGGTATTGCGGAACGATGGGATCTAGAAACTCAGTGCCTGCCGGGACTCCCATCTCATTGATCTCCGCTAAAAGTTTCCGCCCCGCCTTCAGCCCGCCTTCCAGATCCAAGCTTCCGTCCAAGTGGGGATCGTTGATCAATCCTTTCCAACCCACCGTCGTCCGCGGTTTTTCAAAATACACCCGCATCACGAGCAAAAGCCGATCCCCAAACTCTTTTCTCATCCGTGCAATGCGTTCCGCATACTCCAGCGCGGCCGGGCGATCATGAATCGAGCACGGCCCAAGGATGATTAGCAGGCGGGCGTCCTTGCCCTCTAGCACCGCCTCCACTTCCGACCGCGAAAGACGCACCGTCTTCTCTGCCTGCAAGCCGAGCGGAATGTCGTGACGTAATTTGGCCGGAGAAACCAACGGCCTCACTTCACGAACCCGCAGATTCGTCAGTTGTGGAACCTCCTGTGTTTTTGTCTCCGTACCCATCGAAAAACCCTACCCACTTTTGCCCGCTTTGGAAAAGCCGCATTCGCCCACCTTCGCACCTCGCGTCTGCGTCCCGCGACCGCGGGAAAACATCAAAAATCAGAAATCAAAAATCCAAAATTATCCCCCCTGCTCCTCCTTCCATCTCCCCACTCCCGTCACCAGATAAACCACCCCGCCAAAAAAGTTCCAAGCCAGGATTACCGCGAATCCCCCGAGTGAAATAGCCACCGCCTGCGGTGCCGGAACCCCTGACGCCCCCAGAAAGGTTACAAACGCTGCCTCCCGCAGACCCAGACCATTCCAAGTGATGGGTAAAACTGTCACCATCGCCACCATCGGCAGAACCGAGGCCAATTGCCAAAAATCCGCCTGCAACCCCATCGCTTGCGCCACCGAAAAGAACAAGGCCACCAGCAATCCTTGAGCCAGCACGCTCAAGCCCAAACCCACTCCCGCTCCGATGGGATGGGTAAGGCAAACGTGACACGCCTCCGCCCCCTCCCCAGCCGCCTTGCGCCAACCCGATGACATATCTCCGCGGAGAAGTTTTCCGGAATTGGGATTGGCCAAAACCACGAGAAGCACGACGAGGATTCCCGCAACCGCCAAAAAAGCGTAGGCGCCGGCTCGGGTCACTGGATGCGAAGTCAGATTAGACCAGTGGGGCAAAATCAATGCGGCTCCCACCGAAACCGTCGCGGTCAGTCCGAGCACTCTTTCTAGCAAAATAGAAACCACGGCGGCCGGGCGCGCCTGCGGAGCATCTCGTGCCGCCCAGAAAGCCCGCATCACATCCCCACCCATGACGCCAGGCAGAACGCTGTTAAAAAAAAGTCCTGCGACAGCCAACTGGGCTGTTCTACCCCATCCAACTGCAGCCCCAGCCACCTCGAGCAGGAGATGCCAACGGACAATCGAAACCGCCACCACTCCTCCGTAGGCCAGCAAGGCGACGACCAGCCACTTCGGATCCGCATCACGGACGGTATGTCCAAACTCATTCCAATTTAGTTTTGAGGCGAGGAAAGAGACCGCCAGGATAGTGAACCCAACCCGCCCGATCCAGCCCATCCACGCTTTGGTGACTTTATTCATTCCTCATCAACCTAGTCCCGACGGGATAGGAACAGAACACGAATGTGCGGCGGCTCAATCAGTCCAAATCATAATTACCCCGCTCTGCGTTTCCAAACTCCACCCCTTGAAATATTTTGCAGTTCCCCGCTCCGCGAGGACAAATCCTAGAGCAAACCGTGATTTCGCAGATCGCGGACGTGTTCTCCGCCCGAGGCCAGAACCATATCGAGGGCAAACTTTAAAAGGCACACTTCCCAACCGTCATCCACCCCGGTGAGCACCGCTGCCAACGGATCCCCTTTCGATTCTACCTCTGCGCGAACTTTGTCCGAGACTTCCGCAAGCGCCCCTGTCACATCGTAACGCCGCGTTTCATCTTTCCGAAAAGTGAAGCCGTACTTCAGGATCGCAATTTGCGAGGCGAATTCACTCACCGCATCGGCGTACTTCTCCGCTTTCTCCCCAAATCCATCGAGCATGAGCTTGGCAAAGTGATCGGGGGTGAGCACTTCAGGCTTCTGGGCATGAATCCTTCCCTCACGCACCCTCATCCGATTCACCGCATCCATTTCCTCCGTGATCAGATGATAGTTCAGCACGGTCGTCCCGAAGGTCTCCAACCGCCTCTGCGGAGGCAAGATCACCTTTGTGTTTTCCAAGGCATAATGGAAATCGTCCGGATTCAAGATGGATACAAGTTCCTCTCTTTTACAAGTAAAGCAACCCACAGGATTGTAGCTCAAACCGATGGAGGGTGACCTTCTCGGTCTCCATCAGGAT
>CAIVGD010000143.1 GCA_903905395.1 uncultured Verrucomicrobiota bacterium | reverse complement strand
TGCTGGCATTCTCTCTTCCAGTCTTCGGCGGCAGATTTCGCAAAGCCCCACCAAACGCAAGGAAGTTTCAGATGAACATATTCAGGAGATGGCCAAATTTACTTTAAGCCAGAAAACAGAATTCAAGTGTCCGATGACTACGCTTGCTAAAATCATTCGTGAGGCTGGCATCAAAAAAATTGATCTCTTGAAGGTCGATGCGGAAAAGTCGGAGTTGGCGGTTTTGGCGGGCCTCGAAAACGATGACTGGACGAAGATAAGACAGATTGTAATGGAGGTTCACAGCCCAGAGGAGCTCGAGGTCGTTCAAAGGATGCTTAGGCAGAGGGGATTTGTTTTCATCATTGAACAGGCAGACCAGCTCACAAACTCTGGGATTTTTAACTGTTTTGCTACTCGCGTATAGCTTGATCCCCCTGATCCAAGAGTGAGGCAAAGACAATTATGCTTCCGACAAAGCACGAGATACTAGGCAAACCTATTTGTGTGGAGCCAGCCTTTATGGAAAGTGCTTACACGAAGGATTGGCCTGAGGGGATCAGGGTTGAGGCGCGCAAAACTCAGGGCACGGACTTGGGCGATCTAGCTATAAAAATTAGAGAGAGATGCATAGCAGATGACTGGGTAGCCGAGGTGAATCGCGGACAAGGAAGAGACGGGGGCGGGTTTTTATTTTCGGCGAAGACCTAGAAGGGAAATAAAGAATCCTGAGAGAAGAGTCTGGAAGCCGACGGAAAGCAGTGTGGCACCAGGAATGGCGATCCGCATGGTTTGAGGGTAATTGAGGTTGCCGTAATCGGCGTGGCGCCAGTTCAAGAAACCGAAAAGGAGAAGGGCGAAGCCGGCGAGGAGGCACGAGAGGCCGGCGAGGGAGCCCGTTTCCAGATTCAAGTAGCGGAAAAGACGTTCGAAGCGCGGGTCGGGCGGAAGAAGGCGGGTGTTGATGGCGTAGGTTTTGGCGAGAATCGAGAAAAGAACGGACTGGTAGCCGCACAAGATGGCGACGCTGCCGTAGAGCAGGGTATGAACATCGAAGTGGATCCGCCCGACGACCATTCCGGGAAGGGCGACCGAGTAACAAAGAAGGCCGAAGAGCATCATCCCTAGGCCTGGGATTAAGAAGAGCCAGCGGGGAGAGTACATGAGGTAAAAGCGAAGCGTGCGCCAGCCATCGCGGAAGGTTCTCAAGTGAGGGGGGTGTGTGATCCGTCCGTCCTTGTGGAGGGTGATGGGAACCTCGGAGATGCGGACTTTGGCCAAGCTGGCCTTGATGATCATTTCTGTGGCGAATTCCATTCCCGTGCACTGCTGGTCGAGGGAGTCGTAAAGTTTGCGGGTAAAACATCGCATGCCGCAATAGACATCATGGATGGGGGCGTGAAACCAGATGCGCACCATGAGGGAGAACAAGGGATTACCGATCCAGCGATGGGACCAGGGCATGGCGCCTGGGGCGACTTTCCCGCCGCCGGCGGGGAGGCGGCAGCCTTGGACAAGATCGAAACCCCCGGCAATTTTACGGGCGAATTTTGGAATTTCCCCGAAATCGTAGCTGTCGTCGGCATCGCCCATAAGGATGTATTCGCCACGAGAGGCGGCAATGCCACCCATGAGGGCGGCTCCGTAGCCTTTGGTCGGGACGGAAATGACTCGGGCCCCAAAACTTTCTGCGATTTGTTGGGAACCATCGGTACTGCCGTTATCAGCAACGATGATTTCGGCTTCCACGCCGGCTTCCTTCAAGCCGGCTTGAGCTTTGCGGAGGCAGGAGGCGAGCGTATCGGCTTCGTTCAGGCAGGGGATGACAACGGAAAGCTTCATGGGAGAACCGGATTATGGTGAAGCCGGAGCCGAAGCTGGAAGTTTTAAAAGATAAAAAAGTACAGGTCCGACCCTGACAAGGAAGATGATTTCCTTTTGTGCCACGATCGAGGCACCCGTCTTGTTGATCCATTCCAACGGCTCGAGCCCAGTGGATTTTTTAATGGTATAAGCCGAGGCGATTAAGAGCTCGGGATGGGGGCACTGCGAGTTTTCCAAGAGACCTGAGGGCGGCACAAAAATAATGGAGCGATCGCCGTAAGGTTTCCAGAGGGCGGCCTCCAGGGCGACGCCGCCGGTATAACCAAGTATGCGGGTACTGGGGGGGACGACTGCCAACAAGGGGGAGAAGGCTCGGGCTCGGCGTCCGTAGGTTTCATAGACATTGAAGATCCTCTCGTTCAGCGAGGGAGGCAGTGACAATCTCTGCGCGAGTTTGACCATGAGTCCTTGGGGAAAGAGTGGGCGGGATGGGGTCAATATCAGAACAAGGAGGGATGAGCCCATGGCAAAAAAAGCTGACCACCGCCAGATGCGGGAGCGGACCAACCGGCCTTGGTTCGGCAAGGCAGAGAAGCCGAGGATGAGAAACATTAGTGCAGGGAGAATGATTCGAGCAGGACAGCCGATCGCCATTTTGGATGAATAGACAAGAATTGAGACAAGGGTGGCCAGCCACGCAATGCCGAGGGCTGGAGATGGTGGTGTGATTTTCCATGGCCTTGCCCCGATTGCGGCGAATAGGGCGAGGAGGGATAAGATGGTTAAGCCCAAACCCAGACCGGCGCCCTCTTCTCCGGGCAATTCTCGGACGCCCAAATCTTGAAAGCCCCCTTCGAACGATTTGGACAAGGATGCAACGAGAGGTGCGGGTAAAGAAGAACGGACAAAGTCGCTTGTTTGCGGGACAAAGGGCCAGATTGGGGGAACAGAATTTTGGATGCTGAGTAAAATCAGGTTCCCAGCAATTCCAACCGCTGGATTCGTCAGAGTGCTTGGCTTACCAGACGTTGCTTCGGCTTTTTCGCCGCTCCAGTCTCCGTAGTGAAGTTGATTTGATAGCCAGATGGGAAATGAGCTCAGGGCAAGGCAGATAAGGAGGAGGCAAGTAGTGAGCCATGGACGGCGGAGAAGGGTTTTTGTTTTGGGGAGGATCACGCAGAGCCAAGGAAGGCCCCATAGGACATTGGTGGATTTGATGCCAGCACAGATGGCCATCGCCACTGCGGAAAGAGCCAAATCTCGAAAAGGTACGGGTCGGCGGCCGGTGGCGAGAACGAGTGAAGCGAGAAAAAAGACGCCGGCGATGGAGTCGTTGCCGATACTGCCCGCTTGGAGGACGATTCCGTAAGCCGAGGGAAGGAGCCACATCCAGTTCCAAGCCACCCTTCCGGAAGCACCCAATCGGCGGGATAGTTGAAAGATTAAGGCGGGGAGGAAAAGGAATCCTGTCCAGTTCCAAAGAAAAATCAGGCGATCGGTGTGTAGGAGGGCCAAAAAAGGGGCGGACAGAAATTCAAATCCGACAGAGCGAGTGTCCATGCGGGTGTCGGAGTTACCCGTCCAAAACCAACCGCCATGGGTCAGCCAGTGGAGGACCCGGGGGATGCGGTAGCTGAGGCCATCGTGGTTATTGGGCTCGTAGATCAGGCCAGCGATCAGTGCGAGAAGTGTGAGGGCGAGGAAGGCAGTGGGCAAAAATCGCCGAAGGCGTGTCCGCAGACGGGCCAGGGAAAACAGCCGGGTTGGCGCAGAGGATCGGAGTTGGTGCCAATACCAGGCAAGAATTAAGGCCGATCCCACCAGCCAAAGGCCGTACCCCAGGGGGGAAAGCTGATGAGGCAGAGAAAGAGACCATCCGGCCAAGATGAGTGAGCTGGATAAAAGAATCCAAACCTCGATGGCTGGGCGCAAAATAAACACGTTCGTTTTTAAACGAGGCGGGCATTTATGACGAGAGAAGATGGGGACCCCGCGGTCGCGGAGGACCGCTCTAGGATTTTGGATTTTTGATGTTGGAGGTGTGATTAGGGGACAGAGAGTGTGAATGTGTGAAGGTC
>CAIVGD010000142.1 GCA_903905395.1 uncultured Verrucomicrobiota bacterium | reverse complement strand
GATGAGGAACTTCATGTGTGAGGTAAGTTCGCCCAAAAGAGGCTTCTTGAAAAGACGAGGAAATTAGGTTGAGCGAGTGGAGCCATTCTGGGAATCTATCTGGATGAACAAATTCTTATTCCTCGGACTGCTGGGTTTCGCTTTATTCTTTTCTTCCTGCGGAAAAAAAGAGGAAGCCAAAGCGCAAAGCGCGGTCACTCCCGCCACGCCAGCCAAAGATTCCCTACCAAACGACGCGGAAGAGCGGTACAAGGTCACGTACGTGCGGGCGGCTCAAGCTTTTTCCCATAACGATCTCGATGCGGCCTTAAAGTATCTGGCTCTGGCCGATGAGGCGAAGCCGGGGCAGGCCAATAATGCGAATTTGCGCGGAGCGATCTACACCCGGCAGAGGGATTGGCCCAAGGCGGAGGCCTCGTTCCGCGAGGCACTGAAACTGCAACCGGATCTTCCGATGGCGCAGTTCAACCTAGGTGAGGTGCTCTTCCTGAATAATAATTATGTGGATGCCCGCGAGAAGTTTCAGATCTTTCTAAACAGCCAACCGAACAACGACCTGGGTCTTTTTAAAATATATCTCTGCGATCTACTGGGTGGGAATAACCGCAAAGCGGTGGATTTCCTGTCCACTCTACAACCGAATCCCAACAGCCCGCTCTACTACTTCTCCAAGGCGGCCGATGCGTTCTACCGGCAGGACAAGGCGTCGGCGATGGAGTTTGTAGGATCGGCCTACCGGATCTATCCGGCGGATGCGAATTCGACCTTTGCGGATTCGCTCGTGGAAAAAGGATATCTCTCGGGGGAGCAGAATCAGCCTCCAGTCCCCGAGAGCACCAAGCCAAAGGCCAGCGAGTTGAAGACTCTTTTGCCGGAAGTGAAAAAACCGGAACAGAAACCGAAGGACGAGACTTACGGATTGCCGAAGACCTAATTGTTCGTGGTAGGCATTGTGGCAGTGGCGCGGGCGTGAATCTGGGCGACGGCCCAGGCCGCATGTTCGCGGACCAAAGGATCGGCATCGCGGCAACCAGTGGTAAGTGCGGGGAGATCGTGAGCCGTTCCGATGTTGCCTAGGACGATACAAATATTTCGCAACCAACGGCTCCGCTTTAAACGAAAGATGGGAGTGCCACGAAATTCCCGTCGAAATCTGGTGTCATTCCACGCGAGCATCTCGGTGAGATCGGGTCGGGTCACGTAGGAAAAAGCAAGTTCGCGGGATTGTTGGGCGTGGCGGTTCCAGGGACAGACTTCGAGGCACTCGTCACAGCCAAAGAGGCGATCCCCGATCCTGGTGCGGAATTCCTCGGGGATGGGGCCCGGATGTTCGATGGTGAGATAGGCGAGGCAACGGCGGGCGTCCAAAATGTAGGGTTGGGGGAAGGCTTGGGTGGGGCAGGCGTCGAGACAGCGGGTGCAGGAACCGCAATGATCTTGGCTCGGGATGCCTGGGGTGATTTCCAAACTGGTGAGGAGAGACCCGAGCATGAGCCACGGACCGTGTTCGGTATGGATGATGAGGGTGTTTTTTCCAAGCCAACCGAGGCCGGCCATGGCGGCGATCGGTTTTTCCATGAGCGGAGAGGAATCGACACAGACGCGATAGGGCGCGCCCCAGAGGGCAAGAGTTTGTTGGGCAAGTTGGGTTAATTTATCCCGCAGGCTTTCGTGATAATCGGATCCTTGAGCGTACGCGGCGATACGTCCCCGGCGGAGAGGCGGGGTGGTTTGCCGGCTGGAGACTCCCGCCACGATGATGGTTTTGGCCTTAGGATCGTACTGGCGCGGATCGGCCCGAAGCTCGGGATTGCGGGCCATCCAGCTCATTTCTCCCTGATAGGATAGGGAGAGCCAGTGCCGGAGATGTTCGGCACCGGCGGGGATCTCGGCGGAGGCGATGCCGAGTGCGTCAAAGCCTAGTCGGCGGGATGTTTCCCGCAGGATCGAGGCATGGTCCACGATTTTAGGATGGCGGGAGCTGGTCCAAAATACGGCAGGCTGTCTCCTCGGGCGTGCCCGATCCTGCTTCGATCTTGATTTCGCTTTCCGCGTACCACGTTTCCCGCTCGGACAACTGGCGGGCGAGAAGGACGGAACGTTGATTTTTGGGCAGGAGAGGGCGATCGGCGGAGGGGGTGAGGCGGGCGATCAGAATGGGAAGGGCGACTTGGAGGTACACGCGCGTTCCCGTCCGAGCCATGGTCTTTCGGTTGGAGGGATCGAGGATGATTCCGCCGCCGCAGGAAATGACGGATGGTTTCCCTGCCGCCACTTCGGCGAGAACCCGAGCCTCGTGTTGTCGGAACTCTTTTTCCCCCTCTTTCAGGAAAATTTCAGAAATCGAGCAACCCGTGGCGTGAGAGATGAGTTGGTCGGTGTCCGCGAATGGGATGCCAAGTTTTCTGGCTAGAATGGGGCCGAGGGTACTTTTACCCGATCCGCTCAATCCCAGGAGCCAGACGTGGCCGGGCGATTTCATCCACAGAGGGTGGCAGGGATCGGGGGTTTGGGCGAGTGCGAGGGCGATTCAAAGGCTTGGGAAAACGGAGATATTCGGGCAGAATGGCGGGATGGGAAACACGTTTGGGCATCTTTACCGCGTGACCACTTGGGGTGAATCCCATGGGGGCGGGGTGGGGGCGGTGGTGGATGGTTGTCCGCCGCAAATTTCTCTCTCGGAGAAAGATCTTCAGCACGATCTGGATCGGCGCAGGCCGGGGCAGAGCAAGATTGTGACTCCGCGCAAAGAGGCGGACCGGTGTGAAATTTTTTCCGGGGTGTTTGACGGCAGGACGCTGGGGACGCCGATTTCCGTCTGGGTGCGCAACGAGGATGCGCGGCGGGAGGCATACAAGGAGATGGAGACGATTTTTCGTCCGAGTCATGCGGACTACACGTATCAGGCGAAGTACGGAATCCGCAACTGGCAGGGTGGGGGGCGGACTTCGGCCCGCGAAACGATTGGACGGGTGATCGGGGGTTCTGTGGCGCGGAAAATGTTTGGAGAATTGGCGCCCCGTCTTTCCGTGACGGCGTTCGTGCGGCAGGTGGGAACCGTGGTGGCGGGCATCGATGCGAGCAAAGTGGATGCCGAGGAGGTGGAATCGAACGTAGTTCGTTGGCCGGACGCGAAGGAATCGGAGCAGGTTATTCGACTGATCGAGCGGGTGCGTACGGAGGGGGATTCGCTGGGCGGGGTGGTGGAGTGTGTGGTGCGGGGATGTCCGGTGGGGTTGGGGGAACCGGTCTTTGACCGGTTGGAAGCGGATCTGGCGAAGGCGGTGATGAGTTTGCCGGCGAGTAAAGGATTTGAGATTGGGTCGGGTTTTGCGGGGGTACGGATGCGTGGATCGGAGCACAACGATGAGTTTTATCTCGAGGGAAAAAAGGTGCGGACACGGACGAACCGCAGCGGTGGGGTGCAGGGCGGGATTAGCAACGGGGAGGACATTATTTTCCGGGTGGCCTTCAAGCCGGTGGCGACGATTGGCAAAGCGCAAAAGACGGTGGATGCGAAGGGTCGGAAGGTGGAGTTGAAGGCCCGAGGTCGGCACGATCCGTGCGTGTTGCCGAGGGCGGTGCCGATGGTGGAGGCGATGACTTTGCTGGTGCTAGCTGACCATTATCTGCGCGATCGTGCGCAGGTGGGGTTGACTCGGAAATAATCCGCCCGTTTTTTAGAACGAGAAGGTGCCGCCCAGCTCGATCGAGTTGGTGACGGGGGAACCGAAGGTGACCTGCTGACTATCGCCCATGTCCACGGTGGGTTGGCTGGTGCCATAATATTTGTAGGCCAAGGTCATGCTGAATTGATCATAAATCCGGTAACGACAACCCACGGCGATTTGGTAGGCGGTATTCATGTCGTTGCCGCTGCCGGAGAGTTTGGTAAAAGGTGCGCCGGTGTAGGTGATGCTGCCGATTTTAAAATAATTCCATCCTCCTCCGAAGCCGAAGTTGAGATAGGGGATGAATCCGCTTTCGTTGGGATATTGGAAACAGAGTTGGGCGATGATGGGGACACTCCAGTAGGTGCTGCTGGAGACGGTCATGCCCTCGGTGTTGCCGCGGATGGCGTTGAGGGCGAAACCGGTTTCGATGGAGATACCGAACCAGGGGGTGAGCCAAGCCCCGATGTCGATGTCTTGACGATAGCCGGTGCTGAAGGCGATTTCTTTTTCAATGATGGGGTTGGTTGGGCCGTTCGGGCCGACCACGTTAATAATGTTCATGGAGCTGACGAAGCGGGCTCCCCCTTCGGTGCGAACGTAGAATGGATCCTCCTCCATCTTGGTGGTGGAGATGGGATGTTCGAGCAGATTTCCCGGCCAACCTCCGGGGAAAAAGGATTGTTCCTCCGAAGGCGGGGCGAGTGGGATTGCGGGTGATTGCGTGAGTGGGGCGGTGGGGTTGTTGGATTCGGGAGTGGCGGGTGGGAGAGGGGCAGGTGTTGGTGTGGCGGGTTTTTGCACGGGAGATTCCGTGGGCACAGGCGCTGGGAAAATTTGGGCGGGAGGTGGGCTTTTTTCGAAGGATTCCGGGAGGGGCTGTTTGACGATTTTTTGGAAGGAGACACTGCCGGCGGGGTTTCCTTCGAGTCGTTCGATACGATTGGACTCGGAAATGGTGATGCGAAGGGCGGATTTGGAGGGAAGGGTAACTTGCGAGTCGCCAAGATTAAAGATGACTGGGCTGGTGGCGACGGGTGGGAGGCTGACGAGAACAGTTTTTTTTCCGGCCGAATTAAATCCGTAGCTGACGTTGCAACTTTGGCCGTCCAACTGGATCGATTGCCGGGGGGTACCTTGTTTCACGAACTCGGCGATTCCTCCTGTGGCATCGTAAACAATCAGGGAACCATCTTCTTGAAGTGAAATATTTGTGAGGGAGGAAGATGCGGTATGACCATGAGGATTAATAAGAAGGAGAGCCAACGCGGCACAATATATAGGGGCACACCTCCTTCGCATCCCTATATAAAGGGTACAAAATTACGTTGTGTCGACTAATGCTCCGCGCGACTGGGGGCAAACTTAAGCCAATATGAAATAAGTGTAAGTGGCTTTGAATTATGATTATGGAGCTAAAAAAATAGAGTTATTGAAAAGAT
>CAIVGD010000141.1 GCA_903905395.1 uncultured Verrucomicrobiota bacterium | reverse complement strand
GACTACCGCCATGGTAGGAGTTGCGCAAAGCGATGACGTTGTAGTTGCCGGTGTAAGCGCGGGCGAGCATGAGGGCCAGATCGTTGGCTTCCGAACCGGAGTTGACGAAGTAACAAACCTTGAGGTCGCCGGGAAGGGTTGCGGCGAGTTCCTGACCGTACAGTGCGACTCCGGGGTGAAGATAAATCGTGGAGGTGTGTTGCAGAAGATGGTTTTGTTCGTCCACGGCGGCGATCACTTCGGGATGGCAGTGGCCGACCGAGACGGTGACGATGCCGGCAAAGCCGTCGAGGTAGCGGCGGCCCTTTTCGTCGAAAAGGTACTGCATCGAGCCCTCGACGATCATGAGAGGTTTTTGGTAGTAGGCGAAGAGGGAGGGGGTGAGAAATTCTTTGCGGAGGCGGAGAACCTCGTCAGTCGATGGCCCTTGGTAGGGGCGGGGTTGGTGGCTGTAGGGGGGGAGAGTGGGACACTTCACCGACATGGAAATAGGCTAAAGTTCGGCTCATCCATTGGCAAACTATGGATGATAGAGGCCGGGCCTAGGCCCGGCCTGTTAGTCTTTTCAAGTTCACGCGCAATTCCGGGATGTTGTCGAAGTGGTTTCGATTACAAATGGTGAGGATGAGTAGGGGGGGTGCGGTCGCGGCGATAAACAGATCATTCGATTGGGTAGATAAAGATCTCCACCGGATGAAATCTGTTGATGATTCACAAAACTCCTCCTGCTTCCCCCTTTGTGACCCCTTTTGGCGCTTGAGGGTGGAGGGGTTTAGGGGAATTGTTGCTTATGGCACGGCGTCGTTCACTCAAGGCTACAAGGATCCGGAACGTGGTGGTTTGCCTATGTCGTGGGAAATCCGGAGTTCCGGGCGTGGCGATGGGTTTAAAATCGATTTTTCTGGAGGCGGGGGTGAAGGCGCGATGGGTTTCCGAAGCCGGCCTGGCCCAAGCGGTGCGGAAGGGGACGGATGCGGTGGTGGTGGGCGGCGGCGATGGGACGATGTTGCATGCGGCGGAAGCGACGATGGGTTCCGAGGTGCCCTTGCTGGGCATAAATTTGGGTTCCCTAGGATTTCTGACCTCCATTAAGGCCGATGAAATTGGAGAGGTTTTGCCACCAATTCTCGCAGGGCACTACGGTCTTAGCCCGCGTTCCGTCCTATCCGCCAAATTAAGTGGGACAAAACGTTCTTGGTGCGCTCTGAATGAAGTTTCCGTGGCGCCAGGGGCGGGCCATCTCATGGTGCGGGTGAGGGTGAAGGTGGGTGGGGAGTTTTTGACGGAGTACCATGCGGATGGTCTCTTGGTGGCGAGTCCTACGGGTTCCACGGCGTACTCGCTCTCCGCGGGAGGGCCACTGGTGAGTCCGCGGGCTCGGGCGATGGTGCTGACGCCGGTCTGCGCCCATGCCATGGCTCAGAGGCCGGTGGTGGTTGGGGAACTGGAGGGTGTGGAGTTGGTTCTGGGGGAGAGGGGGCCGGCGGCGATTCTCCGGGTGGATGGAATGAAGGTGGGGCGATTAACGCGCGGCAAGAGTCTGCGGGTGACGGTGGGCAAGCTGGTGGTTCGGCTTATGCATCCTGCGGGATTCGGTTTCTACGGGTTGGCGCGGCAAAAACTGGGTTGGAGCGGGACGACGGGGGGAATCAACCGATGAAGTTGACTGAACTTCTGCAACCCGCTCAGGTCCTCCTCAATTTAAAAGAAACCAAAAGGACGGCGGCGATTCACGAGGTGGCGGCTCTTTTGGAAAACGATGCGGCGATGGTCAACTTCAAGGGTTTTTACGACGAGCTCCTCGCGCGGGAACGGTTGGAGCCGACCACGCTTGGAAACGGGGTGGCGTTTCCACATGCCCGCACGGATCATGTGAAGCGGTTGGTTTTGGCGGTGGGAAGAAGCACAGGTGGGGTGAATTTTGAAAATAGCGGCGAGAACATTCATTTTATTTTCGTGATCGGGACACCGCGGAGAATGGTCACCGAATATCTGGCCTTGTTGGGGGCGATGGCGCGGTTGCTACGGAACGAGGAGGTGCGCGGACGATTGATGGCGGCGGCGACGCCGGAAGAATTTCTAGCGGCCTTTGGGGAGGATCCCGAAGCGGTGTGAGAGTACGCCTGCGCGATTTGGCCGAGGGTTTGGGGCTCTCGGTGATGGCAGTTTCCAAGGCACTGCGGGATGCGCCAGATATCGGGGCGGCGACGAAGGCGCGGGTGCGGGCGGAGGCGGAGAAGCGGGGGTATTGGCCCAATGAATCAGCCCGTAGTTTGCGGGTTAAGCAGAGTGGCCTGATCGGGCTGGTGTTGCCGGATCTGGCCTCGGAGGAGGGAGCTCTGGTGTCGGGGGGATTAACCGAGGCGGCGCAGGAGGCTGGGATCTCGGTGCTGGTGGGAATAGCGCGGAGTGGAAAACAGGAGGCGGAGCAGGTGCGCGCGATGATGGGGCGTGGGGCTGAAGCGATTTTTTTCCTGCCGCGAATCAGCACGGAGCACCGTTCGGCGGCGCTGGAGGTGGTTAGCCGGGCCGGATTGCCGATGATTTTTTTTAAAAGGTATCCCGCCGATGTCGGTCCAGGCAGTGGGCGTGTGAGTTGGGTGGTGCGGGACATGGGGGGGGCGGCGAATCTAGTGCTGGATCATTTGAGCGATCTGGGTCACCGGCGGGTCGCGTATTTTGGGGGTCACTCGGCGGACCGTAGCCATGCGGAGCATTTGCGTGGGATTCAGGAGGGGGTAGTGGCGAGGGGCATGGGGAGGGTGGGAGGAATCCAGATGGTGGGACTGCAACCCGAGGAAGGGGAAAAGGAGATGAAGAAGATTTTGGAGAAGAAGGAACGTCCCACGGCGGTGATATGCGGTAACGATGCGGTGGCGGCAGGGGCGGCCCGGGCGATCTTGGCGATGGGTTTATCCATTCCTGCGGAGATGAGTGTGACAGGGGTGGGAGACGGAGAGTTGTCGCACTATGGGCCCATCTCGCTGACCACCGTCCGTTTCCCGAGTCTGGGTCGGGCTGGTTTCGATCTCTGGAAAAAGGTGCGGGACGAGGGGGGTGAGATGAACCCATTGATCGTGAAAGGGGAACTGGTTGTGCGGGATTCGACGGGGAGGCTCAAAGAATAGGGGGATTTTCATCCTTAAAAAATCGGCTACGCTAGGCTGATGACATCAACCGAAGATCTAAAATTCATGAAGGAGGCGGAGGCGGAGGCGAGGAAGGGACTGGCGGAGGGCGGGATTCCGATCGGATCCATTCTCGTTCGTGGCGATAAGATTGTAGGGCGTGGGCACAATCAGCGTGTGCAGAAAGGTAGCGCGATTCTGCACGGGGAGATGGACTGTCTGATGAATGCGGGGCGACAGAAGAGTTATTTGGACACGGTGATTTATTCGACCTTGTGCCCCTGTTACATGTGCTCGGGGACGATCGTGCAGTTCAAGATTCCACGGG
>CAIVGD010000140.1 GCA_903905395.1 uncultured Verrucomicrobiota bacterium | reverse complement strand
GGGCGCAGACGTAATTTATACAAACAACCGGCAGCTCGCGCAGCCGGCTAATCTCTTTCACCCCTCTGGGGTTAGTGAGCAGGCCCGGAGGGTTAAGGGAGATTAGTCCCGCGACTGCGGGAACCGCCCCACAGGTGTTTTCGGTTTTGAAGTATGAAGTTAAGGGGGGACGGAGGGCTGCTGGGTGAGGGCAGTGCTGAAAGGGGGATCTTTCCAACTGAATCCGTCCCGCTAGGAATTTGAGATGGATTGGAGCATTCGGCCAAGGGCGCACACCTGCGCGGGTTCCGGGCGGGATTTCGCCGACGGGCAGGTGGTGTACACCGTGCTGGTGGCTGTGGATAACGGGATGGAGCGTAGGGATTTTAGCGAGGAGGTGTGGGAGAAGGTGGAGGCGCGGCCGACTTACTTCTGCTTTTGGAAGGGGAAGTTCCGGAGCCGGCCTCCCGAGCCGGAAAAGGAGCCCCCGGCGGCGCGCGCGGAGGCGGAACTACGAAGGAGGCTGGCGCAACCGGTGCAGACTGAAAGTCCAGAGGCCCGGGTGATTTTTCTCTTTGCCCTGCTTTTGGAGCGTCGCAAGGTATTGCTGGTGAGAGAGCGTACGACCGGGCCAGAGGGGCGGGTGACGGTGTATGAGCATAAGATGACGGGGGAAGTGATTCTGGTTCCGGAGCCGGAAGTGAGGTTGAGTGAGGTGGATCAGTTGCGGTCGGAGGTGGAATCCTTGGCGGCTGCCTGGGGCGCCTGAACAGCGGCATGGATTTTGTCACGAGAATGTCACTTTGGGATCCTTGCCCGATGAGGAAGAGAGGCGGATAAGATGGAAGCGATGAACGACCGAGTTCTAGTGGTGGACGACGAAAAAGATGTGCGGGATCTCATCCGTCTGAATTTGAGGGCGGCGGGCTTTGATGTGTTGGAGGCGAGCACCGGGGCGGAAGGGTTGGCCATAGCCAAGCACGATCTGCCCTCGGTGATCATCCTAGATCTGATGTTGCCGGAGATGAACGGGGTGGAGGTGTGCCGCGCCCTGCGGAGAAATCCTGCCACTTCGCGGATCCCGGTTCTCATGCTCACCGCCAAGTCCACCGAAGACGACAAGGTGGAGGGTTTCGAGTGCGGGGCGGATGACTATGTGACGAAACCTTTCAGTCCGCGGGAGTTGATTCTGCGGGTGCGGGCGGTGGCTCGGCGGCAACCGGATCAAGGGGTGGCGAAGCCCAGCCCGGTGCGCTCTGGATCGATTCAGTTGGACCGGGGGGCCATGACGGCGACGATTCTCGGCAAGAAACTGGTACTGACCACCACCGAGTTTCGCCTTTTGGAGCTGTTCGTGCGGCGGGTGGGGAATATTCAGTCGCGTGAGGTGCTTTTGAGTGAGGTCTGGGGGTATCAGGCGAATCTGGATACGCGAACGGTGGACACGCATGTGAGACGGTTGCGAAACAAGTTGGGGAAGGTCGGAGCGATGATCGAAACGGTGCGTGGGAGCGGCTACCGGCTGAACGCAGAAGGGCCGTAAACGGTTTTGCCCTGCGGGGGGTCTTGAGGGCAGGGTAGGAGTATGGACGGCTGGTGGACCCCATTTCTTTTGACGGCTGTGGCTTTGGCCTCGGCGTGGGCGTGGAACATGGTGTACCGGCCGATGATGCAGTTGCGGCGCCTGATCCGGGATTTGGCTGAGGGGCAGAAGCCTACGGGATTTGTGGCGCGGGGATCGTTGGGATTGGAAGAGGCGATCGGCAATCTGGAGAAGGTGGCCAAGCGGCTGGAGGGAATTTCTTCCCAGAAAGAGAGCGAAGAGTTCAGTCTGCAGACCATTCTCGGCAGTTTGACGGAGGGGGTGTTGGTGGGCGATGCAGAGGGCAGGATCACTCTCGCCAATCAAGTGCTCCTCCGGATGTTCGAATTGGCGGAGATTCCGAAAGGCCGAACGGTGATGGAGGCGACTCGCTTGGTGGAGGTGGCCCGGGCAGTGGAGGAAATTATGAGGGAAGGGGGAACCCGGAACTTGGAGGTGCAACTTCCTTCCCACGAATCCGGGAAAGTGCGGACTTTTGCCGTGGGCTTGGCTCCGATTCTGGAGCGGAGCGGGGAACGATCCGGGGTGGTGATGGTGTTTCACGACCTGACGAAGATCCGGAGTTTGGAGATGATGCGGCAGGAGTTTGTGACAAATCTTTCCCATGAACTGAGGACGCCTCTCTCGATTTTGGCGGGATATCTGGAGACGATCGAAGATCCCGCGATGCTCAAGGGGACGGAGGGCAAGAAAATTCTCGAGGTGCTCCGCAGGAATTGTGAGCGGTTGACCCTGCTGGTGAGTGATCTACTGGAATTGTCGCGACTTGAATCCGGGCAGTTAAAAATCAGGATCCAGTCTCGGCGGCCCCGCGAAATTCTGGAAGAGGTGAAGGAGGATTGGAACCGGGCCTTCGCAGGGAAGAAGGTCAAACTCGATATCCGCTGTGACAAAGAACTGCCGGCGGTTCAGTCTGATCCACTGCGGACCGGGCAGATTTTTTCCAATCTTTTGGAAAACGCGCTGCGTTTTGCCCCGCCGGAGAGCACGGTGAGATTATCGGCTCGGCCGGGGGCTCAACTCAGGCAGACGGAATTCATCGTGGAGGATGAGGGGGAGGGGATCGCCCCGGATAAAATCGGACGGATTTTCGAAAAGTTTTTCCGGGTGGAGGACTCGCGGACCCGAGATAAAGGGGGGACGGGACTGGGCTTATCGATCGTGAAACATCTGGTCCAGCTTCACGGAGGGGAGGTCCGTGCGGAAAGCGTACTGGGCCAGGGCACGCGGATTATCTTTACAATGCGGACGCACAGGGTGTAAGTAGCTGTAGATTAGCATCTTAACAAGTAGTGAATTGTCTTCATATTGTCACAATCCCCATCTTCGTCCCTTTCAGCCAGAAGGAACCGCAGCAAGCTCGCCGTGGAATTGGGATCGGGCCCGCCGCTTGCTGGAAAGCCGGATCGGATTCCTTGATGGCGTAGTATTTAGTGGCGGAGAGCCGACTGCCCAAACAGTGCTTGCCGCAGCCATTCAG
>CAIVGD010000139.1 GCA_903905395.1 uncultured Verrucomicrobiota bacterium | reverse complement strand
TTCTGGGGGTGGCCTTGGCGGGGATGGCGTTGAGTGTTTTGGCCGCGCTGGTGCCAGCTTGGGTGGCCTCTCAGACCGAACCGGCGGCCAACTTGAGGAGAGCATGAGCACCCCTCTGCTCGAAGTGCGCGATCTGCGTAAGGGATATCAGCTGGAAGGCCGCCCCCCGCTGGAAGTCCTGCACGGGATCCAATTTTCGGTGGAGGCTGGCGAGTGTCGTCCGATCTGTGGTCCTTCCGGAGCCGGCAAGTCCACGCTCCTGCACATTCTAGGTGGTTTGGAGTCGCCGGACGGCGGCGAGATTCTTTGGAAAGGGGAGAGCGTGGCGGGTTGGGATCGCGCCCAGTGGGCTCG
The DNA here is from genome assembly GCA_903905395.1 of uncultured Verrucomicrobiota bacterium. Lineage (GTDB taxonomy): Bacteria > Verrucomicrobiota > Verrucomicrobiia > Methylacidiphilales > Verrucolacustridaceae > Verrucolacustris. Next base: position 4,156 of record CAIVGD010000139.1, on the reverse strand, counting down.
GTGGCGCCGAGGGGCGGTCGGTTTCATCTTTCAATCCTATCACCTGATTCCAGAGCTCACCGTGGAAGAGAATGTCCGCCTGCCCGCGATGTTGGCCGGGGTACATCTCGGGGAGCGCTGGGAGGATCTGCTCGATGAGGTGGGCATGACCCTGCGCCGCGATCACCTGCCGGGAGAACTTTCCGGCGGAGAACAGCAGAGGGTGGCCGTCGCCCGGGCGCTAGTTCTCGAGCCTGATCTCATTCTGGCGGATGAACCGACCGGCAATCTTGATGCGGCCTCGGCTTCCGCGGTGCTTGATTTGCTTGTTCGGATGGTCCGAGAGAGGCAAAAATCCTTGTTGCTCGTCACCCATGACGAATCGGTGGCCGGTAAGGTGGGGAACCCCCTTCGGCTTCTGGACGGCAGGTTGGCGGAAAAGGAAACATGATCATCCATATCGACGGAAAATATTACCCAGAGGAAGAAGCGAAGATATCGGTCTTCGATCACGGTCTGCTGTACGGAGACGGAGTTTTTGAGGGGATCCGAGCCTACGAGGGCAGGGTCTTCAAGCTGGAGGAGCATCTCGCGCGGTTGGAGGATTCTGCAAAGGCGATCCTCTTGAAACTGCCGTGGACTCGGGCCGAGATCGCCGCCGCGGTTCTGGAAACCTGCCAGAAGAACAAGATGAAGGCAGGTTACCTGCGTCTCGTGATCACGCGGGGGAAGGGCTATCTGGGACTTTCCCCAGACCGCTGTAAAAAACCGACAATCATCATCATCGCGACCGATCTCGAGCTTTATCCCGAGAAGTACTACCGGGAAGGATTGAAGGTGGTGACTGGGGCGACATGGCGGCAGTCCCCTGCGGCGCTGGATCCAGGCATCAAGTCGCTAAACTACCTGAACAACATCCTCGCCAAGATCGAGGGTCAATTGGCCGGGGCGCAGGAAGTGATTCTCTTGAATTCCCAGGGGCTTGTCTCCGAATGTTCGGGCGACAATATTTTCTTTATCCGGGATCAATCCCTCGTCACCCCAAAGCTATCCTCTGGCGCACTGAACGGAATCACCCGCGCAACGGTGCTGGAGTTGGCGCGGGAAGCGGGTTTGACCACGCGGGAGGACGACGTCCGGCGGTACGACCTGTTCACTTGCGAGGAGATGTTTTTGACCGGGACTGGTGCGGAAATCGTCCCAGTCGTTGAGGTCGACGGCCGCCCGATCGGGGACGGCAAGCCTGGCAAGAAAACTGCCGACCTGATGAAGCGGTACCACAAGCTCGTTACGACAACGGGAACCAAGATTCCCGTCTGATCCCAAAGCCCGTGGACTGCCAGAAGTGCGCCAGCAAACCCGCCACGGTCTTCATGACCAGCGTGGTTGGCGGAGATCTCAAGAGGACCGATCTGTGCGAAGAGTGCGCACGGAAGACCGGAGCCATTCAGCCTACGGGGTTTGTTCCCGAAGAAGTTCACTCTCAGGAAATCGCTGTCATTAATTCCGAGCAGGAAACTGCGTGCCCATCCTGCGGTTATCCGCTGGACAGTCTGCAAAAAACCGGGCGTCTGGGTTGTGCGACTTGCTATGAAAAGTTTTCCGTCCCGTTGCATCTGGCTTTGGTGGAATCCCAAAAAAGTCTGACTCATCATGGTAAACGGCCCGCCCACAAGGATGCTGGGGAGAAAGAGTGGGAGGCGGAGATGCAGCATTTCGTCGCCACGGAAAATTTTGAGGAAGCCGCCCGTTTGCGTGACCGGATCGCTCGGGGGAAGCCCGCCTCCAAAAAGAAGGTAGGTTCCGCGTGAAAATATCTTTGGAGTGGCTGGGAGAGTGGTGCCAGTGGCCAGGTTCGGCTGAGGATTTGGCCGACCGACTCACGCGCAGTGGAACCGAGGTCATTTCGATATTTTCAACCGGGAGCAAAGTGAAGGGAGTCGTCACGGCCAAGATCCTTGAAGTGAAAGCCCACCCCAATGCCGATCGTCTGAGTGTTTGTCAGGTGGACGATGGGAGTGGTCCTCGCCAAGTGGTTTGCGGCGCCAAGAACCACCACGCCGGGGATATTGTCCCGCTCGCACGACCGGGGACGGTCTTCCCGGATGGGATGGCAATCAAGTCGGCAAAACTGCGGGGGGAAAGTTCGGAAGGTATGCTCTGTTCTGCGAAGGAACTGGGGCTGGCCGCGGACACGGAGGGTCTGCTCCTGCTTCCCGCCGAAACGAAGCTCGGGGTTCCTTTGGAGCAACTTTTTCCCGGAGAAACGGTGTTTGAGGTGGAGATCACATCCAATCGACCAGACTTGGCCTCGATGGAGGGGATGGCTCGCGAACTAGGTGCCATGGGGATGGTTAACAAGACACGGCCGGAATCTGCAAAAGCTCCGGTGGGGAATTTGGTCGGATGGAAAGTCATCGTGGCGGATTCAAAGGATTGCCCCCACTACACGCTCACTGCGTTGACCCTGCGGCTTGGTATCGATTCACCGGAATGGATGAAGAAGAGGTTGACGGCTTCCGGCATGAGAAGTCTTGGCCTTCTGGTGGATGTGACCAACTACGTCCTACTGGAACTCGGACAACCCGTGCATGCCTTCGATGCCGAACGGATCAATGGAAAAGTTTTGGAAGTGCGGCGGGCCAAACCGCAGGAAAAATTAGCCGGCTTGGATGGAGGCACCCACTCCCTCACGGGGGAGGATTTAGTCATCGCGGATGAGAAGGGACCGGTCGCTCTGGCTGGCGTGGTGGGGGGAACCGAGTCTTCCGTTCACAAGGGAACCCAGACAATTCTTTTGGAGTCGGCCTCGTTTCAAGCCGGTCGTGTGCGGAAAACCGCCCGACGGTTATCCCTACCGACGGAATCATCCCGGCGTTTTGGCCGAGGGGGACTTGATCCCTCCTTGGCGGAGCGGGCGAGGAACCGGGTGATACAACTTCTTCACGAATGTGGTGCTTTGGTAAAATGCGAAGGAACCTTCGCGGTTGGGGCAGCCCAGATGACGAATCCGAAGCCGGTGGCTCTCCGGTTGGATCGCGCGGAACAAATACTCGGATTGAAAGTGGATCCCCAACATCTGAGAGATCGCTTTAAGGCGCTGGGTTTCCGTGAAGAACAAGGCGGATGGGTAACCCCGGCTTGGCGTGCAGATATCCGCGAGGAGATGGATCTGATGGAGGAACTGATCCGTCTGTCAGATATGAACGAGGTGCCGGTGAGGCTGGATGCGCTCGCGGAGGGGCAGTCCCCGGAAGATCGGGCGGACCGAAGGCGTCGGCAGATCCGGGGATTTTTGGTGGAGCGCGGTTACGTCGAAGTTCTTTCCGGCAGTTTAGTGCGCTTGGAGGAGGGGAAGTCGGTGAAATTATCCGTGGCGGCTGGGCCGGATGCGGCGGGTTATAGGGAATCGCTGTTGCCGGGGTTGCTGGCTTCCGCAGGGCGAAACGCGTCGCGTGGAAGGACCGACTTGAAACTTTTCGAAATCGGAAGGGTGGCGACTTCGGGAGGAAAAGAGGAGATGAGGTTGGCTCTGCTTCTGGCCGGAAGGGAACGTCCGGTGAATTGGCAGGATGGCGAAATCAAGGCAGACATCTTCAGTCTTCGGGGTATTTGGCAAGAGTTGCGGGAAAGGTTTTCAGGATGGGCGGAAACCTCGAATATCAGGGAGGCGAGCCTGGCAGAGAGGGCAACAGCCGGTCTTAAAATTCCTGTTTGGATAGCGGAGGGAGGTTTTCCGCCGACCTCGGACGGTAAGACCGTGGCATACCGTGAGGTGAGTAGTTTCCCGGGGATACAACGGGACATGGCACTGGTTTTGCCGGATACGGTGGCTTTTGTTGAAGTGGAAAAAGCGATCCGGGCAGTGGCTCCAGCGGAGATGGATGGGATGACCGTCTTCGACCGCTTCCGGGACCCTTCCGGGGTCAAGGTGCCCAAGGGATTTTTTTCTTTAGGTTGCCGCTTGCAATTTCGTTCGGGTGCGCGCACGTTGACGGAAGAAGAGGTGAGCGCTTGGGAGAAAAAGATTCTCGAATCGCTCGCCACCCGGTGCCAAGCCAAGCTCCGGGGGGTTCTTTGAATTGATATGTTGGGATATCGCGCCCTGCCCGGTGCGTGTGACGGAACAGTTTCTTTCGTCCGATAATATAAAGTAAGAGGCCCAACCTTAATCCGA
>CAIVGD010000138.1 GCA_903905395.1 uncultured Verrucomicrobiota bacterium | reverse complement strand
GCCCCAGAATCCTGCGTTAGCTGAGGCATCAGCTAAAATGCTAGATCAGTTGAATCAGCAGGTTCAGGGGAAAGAGGATTTAAAGAAGTTGCTCCAACAGAAAAACTATAAGTATATTATGGACGAAAAAGCGAGATTCTTAGCCGCATCGTCCGACGAGCCAGCCTTGCTCGAGCAGCTGAAAAATGTGTTGGAGAGTCAGGGCAAATCACTTGCTTGGAAAGCGCGAATCGAAGAACTACTTAAGAGGGGTGATCCTTATGGAGCATGGGAGGAAGCGGAGAAGGGGATTGGCGAGCATCCGGAAAATACCGACCTTATGAAGCTTCGGTCCGATGCTGCGGTGAAATGTCCTGAATATGTGGATAAAATTGAAAGGGCCCGCTCTGCGGAATCCAAAGATGACCCCGCAGCAGCACTTGCCTCGTATCTGGCAGCCCGCCAGATCTATCCTCAAAGTGCTTTGGCTCGTGATGGAATTGCCAGCCTCTCAAAAAAACTTTTGACAAAATAGCTCTCTGTTTTCGTGTAGCTGGGTTAATATCTTTAGAATTGAAAAATGGTTTGCATCTGGACTCTTTGGGGCCGCGAATGGTGGAGTTTTTTTCGAAAGGGGGGAAGTTAGGGGCGGCGAAGAGGCAGATGGGGCGGGTGCAGAAGTTAATTGAGAATGGGGAGGAATCGGTGCAAAAGGCGGAGGAGGAGCTTTGTCGGGTGCGGTGTGGGAAGAGTCCGCTTTGGGCGGGCAAAAAGTGCAGAGCGGAGGTGGGACGAATCCCGCTGGTCTGTGTCGAACCGTGTCCGATATTTTGGGATGTGGCGCTAGCCAGTGGCAGTTAACCGAAGAGGCCTTTTTTCTTAGGTTTGGCAAGGGCTACGCGGGCGGGGTCGCGGGCATTTTGCACAGCTTCTGCGGAGCTGAGTAATCCTGCTTCGACCAGTTCATCCAAACTGGCGTCAAGTGTGCGCATCCCGTCGCGTCCTCCAATCTCCATGACTCCAAAAATCTGTTCCATGCGTCCGGATCTGAGACAGGCCGAGACGGCAGGGGAGGCAGTCAAAATCTCGCAAGCCAGAACTCTCCCCTTGGCATCAACCCGCGGAAGAAGGCGTTGAGAGATCACCGCCTGCAGGCCGTTGCCCAGTTGAGCACGGATTTGAGGAAGCATCTCGGCACCAAACATTTCGAGGATACGGTCGAGCGCCTTCACGGGATCAGAGGCGTGAAAAGTGGCGAGAACGAGATGACCCGTTTCTGCGGCTTGCAGGGCGATCTGGACGGACTCTTGATCGCGAAGTTCGGTGACGGCGATCACGTCTGGATCTTGGCGGAGGGCGTGGCGGAGACCGGAAGAAAAAGAGCGAGTATCACGTCCAATTTCACGCTGTTTGATCAAAGAGAGAGCTGGTGGGAAGACGTATTCGATCGGGTCTTCGAGAACGACAATGACGCCGGAGCGGGTGCGAGAAATCTCCTCGATCATGGCGGCCAGGGTGGTCGATTTGCCCGAGCCGGTGGCCCCGGTGATGAGGATCAGCCCTTCTTTCAGATCGCAGAATTTTTTCACCACCGGAGGCAAACCCAATTCCTCGAGAGAGGGGTTCTTGGGGTTGATGAAGCGGAAGGCGGCTTCGACCGTTCCTCGGGCAAAGTGGGCGTTGCCACGAAGGCGACCGATCCCGGCTACATCCATCGAGAAATCAAGATCGAGTTCCAATTCCAGCTTGGCGCGCTGGGTTTCGGTGAGAACGCTGAAGGTGAGTTCGCGGCACTGCCGCGGAGTCAGCGGGGGATGTGGAAGGAGATGCAAAACTCCCTCGACTCGGCAGGCGGGGGGTTGTCCGGCGGTGAAGTGCAGATCGGAAGCGCCGCGTTGGCTGGCTTCTTCCAGAAGTTGGAGAATATTGAGCTCTTCCATAATTAACTCTGCTCTGCTTGGAAAGCCTGACTGGAGATGCCCATGGCAGCACGGCGGAACTCGTCGGCGACCGGGGCAGCGGCCAGAGCGGCTTCCATGGAAATATGGCCATCCCGGTAGGCTTGGACGAGGGAGGTGGTCATGGAGCGGTTTTCGGGTGACTGGGAAATCTGCATAAAGTCCACCAGTTCGGTGCCGCCCCCGTTACGGATCCACTGGCGGGTGGCGGCTTGATTTTCGAAATGTTCGGCGACGAGAAAGAGATTCTTGGTCAGGCCAGGGATCAATTGCTGGGTGAATACACCGACGAGTTCGGCGGCGAGAAGGGCGGAGGCGTCCTCCCGTTCTTCTTGGCTGAAGATGCGATGGAGGCGTTCGACTGCCTCGGCGGCACTGCCGCTATGGACGGAAGCCAGCACGAGATGTCCGGTTTCTGCGGCTTGCAGGGCGGTACTGGCGGAGACGGCGTCCCGGATCTCTCCAAGAAGAATAATATCCGGGCTTTGGCGCAGGGCTCGTCGCAGGCCTTCGGCAAAGGAGGGGGTATCGGCTCCGACTTCGCGCTGGGTGAAGCGGCAGAGATTATCTTGGAAGAGATATTCCACCGGATCCTCGATAGTGATGATGTGGCGGGTGGTGGTCTGATTGAGCCACTCGAGGCCGGCGGCAAGGGTGGTGGATTTGCCGGAGCCAGTAGATCCGGTGACCAGAATCAGGCCGGAGGGACGGGTGAGCCATCGTTGGAGGAGTTGCACTGGCAGGCCCAGCTCTTCCATGGAGGGAATCTGGGTTTTGATGTTTCGGAGAACCGCGCCGCGGACTCCCAGTTGCCGGTAGAGATTTACGCGGAAGCGAAGTCCTGAGCGGGTGACAAAGCTGGCATCGTGATCCGTGGCCTCGGCACTGGCTCCACACGCCGTCCAGAGAAAACTAAGAAGGTCCTGCGTGGCCACATCGGTTTCCAGAGTGAGTAGTTGTTCGCCCACGCGGACAAACGGGATCGCCCCTTCGCGCAGGAAAAGGTCACTCGCCCCGGCTTTGAAGCAGGACTCGCAAAGTGATTCCAGAGCTTCCATACCTACAGAAGGATGTTCCTACTTAGCCACAAATCCAAGCTCCGCGGAGGTGGACGATGAGGCACGGATCCAACGGGCATCATGCCCCACTTCCGCTCGGGCCAAGGATGGCGGAGTTTTTTTCCAAAGGGGGAAAGCTAGGCGCAGCCAAGGGATACGAACCGAGGCCGGGTCAGGCACGGATGGCGGAGAAGGTGGCGGAGGTGATAGCGGCCAAACGTCATCTCGTGGTTGAGGCGGGCACGGGAACGGGCAAGAGCCTGGCTTATCTGGTGCCGGCCGCGTATGCCGCGGAGGAGTTGGGGAAAAAGGCGATCATCAGCACCTACACGATCCATTTGCAGGAACAGCTGTTTGGGAAAGATGTGCCGATTGTGCAATCGCTCGTGCCGTTTGAGTTCACGGCGGCTTTGTTGAAGGGCAGGAACAATTATTTGTGCCCGCATCGGCTACGAAAGGCTCAGCAATATCAGGGAGATCTTTTTGGGGCGGGTCAGGCCGAGCAGTTGAAGGGATTGGTGGAGTGGGCGGGGCGGACGAAGGACGGGACGGTATCGGATATCGATTTTAAGGTGGATGCGGCGGTGTGGGCTCAAGTGGCCAGCGAGGCTTTTGCCTGCACGCCGAGACATTGTGGCGGGCCGACGGGCTGTTTTTATCAGAAGGCGCGAAACAGGATTCTCGATGCCAAGGTGGTGATTTTGAATCACGCGCTGTTGTTTGGATTATTGGCGGGGTCGGAGGAGGCGGAGGACACGCCGAGCGAGGGGTATCTTTTTCCGAATGATTTTTTGGTGTTGGACGAGGCGCATGAGGTGGAGGATGTGGCGGCCAAGGCGTTGGGGCTGGAGATTCGGCTGGGGGCATGGCGATTTCTTTTACAACGATTGGTGCATCCGCGAACCAAGAAGGGGGTGCTGGCGAGAATCGGGGATGCGAATGCGGTGAAATCGGTTTTGGGCCTGTTGGGGATTATGGAGGATTCGTTTGAGGAGATTTTGCAGAGTGCGGGATTGAAGGGGCCGGGACAAAAAAGAGTGAGGCAACCGCTGGGGGTGAAGAGTGAATTGGGGCCTCGGCTCATGGATATCCGGGGGAAGCTGTTGAAGTTGGCGGAGGATGCGGGGGAAGGAGAGGAGAGGAACGAGTTAAGGGATCACGCGAGGAGGTTGGAGGAAAGCGCGTTTGGATTGGGGGAGTTTTTGAAGATGAGTCGGGAGGGGCATGCCTACTGGGTGGAGCGGAGGGTGGCTGAGGAGGGGAGGACGCATCGGGGAGAGATGAGTCTGCATGCTTCACCCGTGGAGGTGGCGGGAAGGTTGGAGGAGCTGGTGTTTCGGTCGAATTGCACCACGGTGATGACTAGTGCGACATTGGACGTGGGGCGTGGGCTGGGGTTTTTTGCGAAAAGATTGGGAGCGCACGAGGCGGAGACTTTACTGGTGGAGTCCCCTTTTGATTATGAAAGTCAGATGCGGGTTTATATTCCGAAAGGAATGCCCGAACCATCGGAGGGGGTGAGGTTTCAAGAGGCGTTGGAGGGTTGGATTCAGAGATTTGTGGGAATGACGAAAGGGAAAGCGTTCGTGCTGTTTACGAGTCGCGCGATGCTGAAAAAAACGGCGGATGGAATGGCCGCGTGGTTTGAGGGAAAAGGGTTGAAACTGCTGGTGCAGGATAAGGGGAATTCGAGGACGCGCTTGTTGAAGGAGTTTAAGGAGGATCGGGATAGCGT
>CAIVGD010000137.1 GCA_903905395.1 uncultured Verrucomicrobiota bacterium | reverse complement strand
CGTTCTAGGGACAGACCGCCATACCTTTGGTTTTGAATCTCAAAGTTGTCAGCGATGTGATCCGTCAAATTTCAACTATCATACGGCAACACCTTCATCAACGCCGCGTGGGATTTTGGGCGACGATTGGAGAGGTCGTCGAGGAGGGAACGGGCGGAGCGGCTAGGATCGTCCGTGCCGAGGGTTTTCAAAACCGCTCGTTCAAACCGCTCGACTAGGCGTCCATGCGGATCTTTTTTCCCCAACCAACCCAAGGCCGCTCGCAAAAGGGAGTGGAGGGATCCCAGATCCTCATCCGGTTCGGCCACATGTTCGATGGTTTGGGCAAAGTACGTGGCGGCCAGGAGACGCGAATAAGATTGGCGAAGCCCTGCGTGGGTCTCTTTCACCCGGGCTTCTCGAAGATGATGCAGGGTGGTGCGACGGGACACGTCCCAGGAAATTTCGCACTCATGGAAGAGATCCAGATGCCCCTTGAGTGGACTGCCCGGCTTGGCGGCCCCGCGAGCATGGGTACGGACGACTCCGTGGCGGCGTGTCAACCAGACGGCGAGCAGGCTCGTCTCCCCCTGACGGCGGAGATGAAACAAAATTCCTTCATCCTGAAGCGGTGAGCTCAAGTCACCACACTAGCAGAGGAGGTCATCAAGGCGGAATCAGGGAGATAAGAGGGATGACTCAGGGGTAAAAAATGTGTAGAAAGCGGAATGGCGACGCCCCGCGAAACGACAGTCGAGAATGAGGCCAGCATGATGGGAACCTCCCTACACAGCGGCTCCAAAGTGCGTCTCACGATCAAGCCGGCGGTGGCTGGCTCTGGTTATCACTTCCGCAGGATGGATCTTGCCGATCAGCCGGTCATTCCAGCCTTCCTGGAAAAGGTGAAGCAGGTGGAGCGTGCCACCACGCTGGCCGAGGGCAGCGTCAAGGTGAGCACGGTGGAGCATCTTCTCTCCGCACTGCGGGGGTTGGAGATCGATAACGCCATGATAGAGCTCGATGCCAACGAGCCTCCTATTGGGGACGGCAGTGCCGCTCCGTTTCTTGAACTTCTGGCCAAGGCGGGTCGGAAAGAACTCGAAGCCCCGCGATCGGTTTTTCAAATCAAAGAGCCGGTCTGGGTCACCGCGCCAGACGGCGGCTACATGGCGGCCCTTCCGCACGAAGGATTCAAGGTTTCCTGCACGAACGCGAACAATACGGCGTATCACACACAGTTTCTCAGCATCGAGGTGGGCGCCCACAACTACGCCAAAGAGATAGGCCGGGCGCGGACTTTCGTTTTTTACGACGAGGTGGAGCACCTCCTCGGCAAGGGTCTGATCAAGGGCGGAAGCCTCGAGAACGCCATCGTCATCCGGGGCGAATCGATCATGAGCAAGGAGCCCCTGCGTTATCCCGACGAATTTGTCCGGCATAAGATCCTCGATGTGATCGGCGATCTCGCCCTGTTTCCCGTTCCGATTCGGGGTCACATCCTCGCGGCGAAAACGAGCCACGGATTGAACCTGCTTTTTGCAAAGGCCCTGCTCAAGGCGTACCGCGCCTACCAGTCATCCCTCATGCCGGTGGAAAATATTCCGGTGGGTGAGCGGGCGATGGATACGAACGATGTGATGAAGATCCTGCCCCATCGCTATCCGTTCCTCATGGTGGACCGCATCCTGCGCTTCGAGGGGGAAACCAAGGCGGTGGGACTGAAGACCGTGACGATTAACGAGCCCTACTTTCAAGGGCATTTTCCGGGTCATCCCATCATGCCGGGCGTTCTCCAAATCGAGTCGATTGCCCAAGTGGCCAGCATCCTTCTCCTCCGCAATACGGAGAATGCCGGCAAGCTCGGCTACTTCATGAGTGTGGACAGAGCGAAGTTTCGCAAACCGGTCATGCCCGGGGACGTGCTCATCATCCAGGTCGAGCTGACCAAATCGCGAGGGAAGATCGGAAAAGCAACCGGTCAGTGCCTCGTCAATGGAGAAGTGGTTTCCGAGGCGGAGTTGATGTTCGCGATCATGGATCGTTGAAGGGGAGGTAAAGGTGGCGGTTCATTCGACGGCGGTGGTACATCCGAAAGCCAGGGTGCCGGCCTCGGCCGAGATCGGACCGTACTGCGTGGTGGGGGAGGGGGTGGTACTGG
>CAIVGD010000136.1 GCA_903905395.1 uncultured Verrucomicrobiota bacterium | reverse complement strand
GCGGGCCAGATCGGCGGCCGTCCGGGTGAGGCGTCCAGATCGGCCGATCCAGACCACTTCGTCACCTCGGCGGACGGCGGGTAGGCGACTGACGTCGAGCAGTGTCATATCCATGGTGACTCGACCCAGGATGGGGCAAAGGCGGCCTTGGATCAGGGCGTGGCCGCGGTTGGAAAGAGTGCGAGGCAGACCCTGGGCGTAACCGGTGGCGACGGTGGCGACGCGAAGTTTGCGGGGAGCACGAAAGGAGGCTCCGTAGCTGATCGTTTCTCCACGCGCGACGGAGCGGACCAAGAGGACGCGTGATTTCCAGGAGAGAACCGGTTGCAGGCGTGGGGTGGGACGGCCCAGAGGATGGATGCCGTAGAGGCCGAGTCCGGGGCGGACATGGGTTTTCGAAAAGGGCATGCAACTGAGTAGGGCGGCGGTGTTGGCCCAGTGGTGGGGCAGATTTTTGGGAAGGAGAGAGGTGCGCTGGAGTTGGCGGCGTGTGAAGGAAAGATCAGAGTCTGCGCAGGCCAGATGGGTGAAGGTGCCGACGAGGGCGAGTTGGGGTTGACGTGCGATGAAAGAAAGAAGGGCTGGAAATTCGGACGCGGTGGCACCCAATCGGTTCATGCCGGTGTCGAGTTTGGCTTGGACGAGGGCGGGGATGCGGGCTCGAGTGGCGGCGCGGGCGAGTTCGCGAGCCTCTTCGAGGGATGAGAGGGTGATGGTGAGGCGGTGTTGTAGGGCCAGCGGGAATTCGGAGGCCAGCGTGGAACTGAGTAGAAGAATGGGTTGACGAATCCCTGCTCCGCGGAGTTCCACTCCTTCGGAAGCGCAGGCGACACCGAACTCCTCACAACCAGCTTGGGCCAGAGTCCGGGCGACGGGGATCAGGCCATGTCCGTAAGCGTTGTCTTTTACGACTGCGAGAATCCGGGTGCCACGAGGAAGAGTGCGGCGCAAGGTGCGGAGGTTGTGGCGCAGGGCGGGAAAGGAGATTTCGCACCAAGTGCGTGCGTCGCGAGTAACCTTCATGGGGAAAGAATAGGGAATAGGAAAGATGGGTGAGAGCCTAAAAAACAGGCGCGGAGGGGGTGGTGGATTTTTTTACGGCCAAAGCCGGGCGAAGATGGATGGGTTCCAATGGAAGACCGGGTTCGAGTCCGTGGGCGTGAAGATAGGCGGAGAGATGAGTCGCGTTTGGGCGGACGTGTGTTTCGATTCCTGGCAAGGCATCGGTGGTGACGGCGAGGGTACAACGGGAAAGAAGGGGGGGAAGATCTGCGGCGGGATAAACACGGGTGGGTTGTTCCAGTTTTCCTGAGGCGTAGTAGGTGGCGAAAATATCACCTCGGCGGGCGTCGGAAAAAATGCCGAGGAGGGTGACATCGGGATATTGCCAAGCGATGGAATCAGTACTGCGGATGGGGAAGATGGGGCAGTGCCAAATGGCGGCCATGCCTTCGGCGGAAGCGATGGCGGAACGGATGCCAGAGAAGGATCCAGGGCCGACTCCGACAAGGATCTGATTGGGTTTGGGCGGATTAGGCAGGTTCGAGCGCAGGGAGGGGACAAGTGTGGCGACGACGGTGCCTGGGAGGGTGTCGGAGGAGAGAATATGTCCATACTGGGAGAGGACCCAGGTGGCTGGGTGGGAGGAGGCTTCAATGATCAGGCGGGGCATGGGAGAGTTTTGAT
>CAIVGD010000135.1 GCA_903905395.1 uncultured Verrucomicrobiota bacterium | reverse complement strand
GACCTTCATCCCAGTTTAAACCCAGCCAGCGCAGCCCGTCGTAGATGGCCTGCATGGCTTCGGGAGTGTTGCGGGCCTTGTCGGTATCCTCGATGCGCAGGACGAACGTGCCGCCGTGATGCTGGGCAAACAACCAATTGAACAAGGCGGTGCGCGCCCCTCCGACGTGAAGATAACCGGTGGGCGATGGAGCGAAGCGGACACGAACTTGAGAACTCATAAGCGGCCCATTGTGCATACTTAATCTGGCACCGGAAGAATTTTTGATGAGGGGACCGGGATTTTAGCAGGGAACTGGGGGTTGAAGCCGACTGCTACAGGGGATTAGGGCGGATGTACCCCGTTGATAGGGGTAGGAACGGAGATACTACTCTCCGCCCCTCCCTCCGAACCGGACTGGCAAATTTCTTGCATCCGGCTCTCCAGTTAGCAATTTGCTCCGTTACGGAGACTGGTTATTTCCACTCGTTGGGCGTATTTTAGGCAATACACCCCGAGTGTATCAAAGTATCGGTTTGGCCAGCGGTGGTGATCGATTCCTCTTCCTCGGCCCTTTCTGCCGCTTCGCTTGCGTAGGATGCCCCTCAGGCGGCCTCTTATCCATCCGTCCAATCCTCCCAATGTTTTCGCGCTGGCGTGCTTGAAGTATCCGTACCAGCCTTTGAGCACCGGGTTGATCCTCTTCACGATTGTTTCCAGGCTCTGCCCATTGGCTCTTTTGGTCAGCGGTTTGAGTCCCTCCTTCAACTTCTTCATGCTCTTGGGACGAACCAGTCGCCCGATCCCTCCTTTGCGGCTACTCCAGAACCGGTATCCAAGGAAATCGAAGTGATTTCCTCCCACGGTCATGTCCACCACTCGGGTCTTTTCGGGATGCAGCGTCAGTTTCGACTCCCTCATCCATCGACCGATTTCCTCCAGTGTCTTGCGGGCACTTTCTTCATCGCGGCACATCGCCACCATGTCGTCGGCATACCGCACCAGTTGGATTCCTTGGCCGACCATCAGCCAGTCCAGTGGATTCAGATAGATGTTCGCCAGTAGCGGACTAATGACCCCGCCCTGCGGCGTGCCTTCCTCCGTATCCCATTGCTCCATCCCCTCCATCACTCCGGCTTTGAGGAACTTCTCCACCAACTCCAGCAACCGCCCGTCGGCGATTCGCTCTTCTACCAGCTTCATGAGCCGGTCGTGTGGAATGGTGTCGAAGAACTTCTTGATGTCGATGTCCACGACGTGCCAATACCCGCTTTCCAGCAGTTCTTCGACTCGTCGCAGCGCGTCCTTACAACCTAACTCAGGCCGGAACCCATAGCTCTGAGGCGCAAACTCCTGTTCGAAGATCGGTTCCATAACCAACTTCGCCGCCGTTTGCACCACTCGATCGCACACCGCCGGTATCCCCAGAGGCCGCTTATCTTTGCTGCCGGGTTTGGCCAACCATTTCCGTTTGGCCGGCAGGGGCCGGTAGTCACCTTCCTTGAGTTGGGCGTTCACGGCCTGAAGCCGTTCCTGGCTTTCCCTCTCAAAACGCTTAACCGTGATCCCGTCCACGCCGCATGATCCGGCGTTGGACTTCACTTTCCCCCATCCGATGGCTAGCGTCTTTTCCTGATAAACCTTGTCTATCAGACTAAACCACTTGCCTCCTTTGATCCCTCTTTCGAGGGTTTCCAGCATCCATTGGCTCCAGACCCCGCGTTCGGCCTTGTGGCGTTGCCACAGGTCCTTTCCCCCTTGTTTATCCGCTGCCGGAACTGACGGGGGTTGTTCTTCGCTTTGTCTATTTCCTTCGGGATTTGCCTCCCTGCCCCCCTTTGCTCCATCCCCATTACGGGACTTCTTCGCTCCTACGGGG
>CAIVGD010000134.1 GCA_903905395.1 uncultured Verrucomicrobiota bacterium | reverse complement strand
GATCGCCGTTGGACCAGCGGAGGTTGGGACGAAGAGTGAAGGTATAGGTTCGACCATCGGGGGTGATGATCCATTTTTCGGCGTTTCCAGGAACGGGACGGCCGCGGGCGTCGCGCCGGAGGAGACCTTCGAGGAGGGCACTGCAGAGGCGGCCTTCGAGCTGACCGGAGATGAGGGCGGGATCGAGGGATTGAGGTTCCGCGCCGTTGCAGATGACGAGGTCAGCGCGGGGGCGGGAGTGGCATCCAGCAAATAGGATGCTGAAGAGGAGGAGGCCGACCAGGCCGGGAATGTCCCGGCGGAGATTCATCAGGGTTTGGTGGGCACCGGTACCACCGGCGGCGGGACGGCGTTGGTCGTGGCGGGATTGGTGGAGAGGGCGACAGCGTTGGTCGAGAGAGTGTTGGTCAGGGCAGGCGCGATCGGCTTGCTTAATTCTTCTTGGAGCTTGTTGTTGGAAACTGTGCGGTGACTGTAAAGCAGACCGAGGGCCAGGGTGAGGGTCATAAAAATCGCGCCGAGCCAGATGGTGGCTTTGGTTAGAACGTCGGATGTTTGGGCGCCAAAGATGGACTCGGTGAAGTTTCCGCCAAAAGCCGCTCCCAATCCCTCGGAGCGGGGTTTTTGCATGAGCACCAGGAGGGTTAAGAGGATGCAAGTGAGGATATTGACCCCCAGCAGGATATAGATGACGAGATTAATCATTTTCGGACGCGCGAGCGGATCGGGCACTTTCAATAATATCAAAAAATCCCTTTGCGTCGAGACTTGCGCCACCAACCAAGGCACCGTCGATTTCGGGTTGAGCCATGAGTTCGGCGGCATTATCCGGTTTCACACTGCCGCCATAGATCACGCGGATATCGGATCCTTTCGATCCGAATTGTTTGACCAGAAGTTTACGGATATTGAGGTGTACTTCGTTGGCCTGTTGGGGGGTGGCGACCTTGCCGGTGCCGATGGCCCAGATGGGTTCATAGGCGAGGACGAGTTCCTCCAGTTGATCCACCGGGAAACCAGACAGGGAAGCACGCACTTGAGAGGTCACCACTGCGGTGGTTTCGCCGGCGTCGCGTTGCGCGAGGGTTTCACCGACGCAGACAATGGGACGTAAATGATATCCGACGGCGGCCTGGGCCTTGGCGGCTACTTGGGCATCCGTTTCGTTGAAGTATTGGCGACGTTCCGAATGACCGAGGATGACGTACCGCACACCGAACTCCCGGAGCATGGGACCGGAGATTTCCCCGGTGAAGGCGCCTTCTTTGTTCTGATGCATATTCTGTGCGCCGAGGGCGAGGATGCCATGGCGGCCTAGGGTTTCCGCCGCTACGGAGAGGGATGTGAAAGGAGGGCAGACAACGAGATCCATCGTGGCAATCTTGCTGACGAGTTTGACGATGTCCTCGAGGAGGGAGCGGGTGTCGGATGCGGTGCGATACATCTTCCAGTTACCAGCGACCAAGGGCCGCCGTGTGACGTTTTTATGTGTTTGGCTCATTTTTTATCCTGTAAGGCGGACACGCCGGGAAGGGTTTTACCCTCCAGGAATTCCAAGGAGGCTCCTCCGCCGGTGGAGATGAAGGTGACTTGTTTGCTGAAGCCGGCTTTTTTAACAGCGGTAACCGAATCTCCGCCGCCGATAATGGAGACGGCTTTCTGGTTGGCGGCGACTGCTTTGGCGATAGCGAACGTGCCTTCCGCACAGGCGGGGATTTCAAAGACGCCCATCGGGCCATTCCAGAGAATCGTGGAGGCGGTGGAGATTTCCTTGGCGTATGTTGCGCAGGCCAGGGGCCCGATATCCACGCCCAGCCAACCGTCGGGAATATCCTCGCCCAGG
>CAIVGD010000133.1 GCA_903905395.1 uncultured Verrucomicrobiota bacterium | reverse complement strand
TGGAAGAGTTCTTTTCCACCAAACCGAAACTTCGCGCGGTATGACCTGAGCCGAGTAAAAGCAAAGGACGTTTTTCCCGACCATCCATCACTTCCTGCATCGCTTCCGCCGCCAACCGCCCAACCGAAGCATCTCCGCGACCGAAACCCGCAACCGCCCGCGCGGCGCGAGCCGCCCGTAACCCCGACTGAAACAGGGAATGCATGGAGCGCCCCGTTCCTCCGCAATCCCGCGATACGGCATACGCATTTCGCACCTGTCCAAGAATCTCACTTTCCCCGACCACCATCGAGCGCAGGCCTGTGGCCACTTCGGCCAAATGCCGCCAACCGCCGATTCCTTCATGTAAATAAACTCCCCGTGCTTCGGCCCAAGCTCTCCCCATACCTTCCGGCATCGCTCTACCCAAGGCTTCCATGATCTCCGGACCGCGCCGCTCTGACCGACCATAAATTTCCACTCGGTTACAGGTGCTGAGAAACACCACTTCGGAGGCCGCCTCATGTTCAATCAAATAAGGAATCAACCTTTCTCCAGCCGCCGAGGCGAGGGCCTCGCGAATAACCAGAGGAGTGGCGTGGTGATCCACCCCTGCGCAAAAGATACCTTCCCCGGCCTTCATCCTTTTCTCAACAGGATACGACTCTTCTTCGGCACCGCATCTGGCGGGGTGGGCACGGGGGGTCCTAGAATTTTTCTCACCTCCTCCATCATCGAAGTGGGCGACTTTAAATCCTTGGACGACCATAATTTCTCCCCATCTTTGCCGAAAATAATCACCTTCATTTTTTCTTCGTCCCCTCCCCAGCCCAACGCCTCGCTCACCTGACCGTCAAAATCCGCTATCGCACAAAGATCCGGCCGGGGATCCCCCTGATTTCCGTTCGCCCGATACCAAGGCCGTAAAGCTTCCCCCTCCTCATCGAGATTCGCCTTCATCTTGCCGATCGTCCAACCCTTGAAGAGGGTTCCCAGCGATTTTCTGAGATCCACAACCACGGTCACCCGAAACCCTTCCCGCCCCTGCCAACCGTAGAGTGAACGCCCAAACTCACGGGTCGTATCAGCCAAAGGCTGACTGCTCGCAAGGATGACCATGATTTTCCCGTGGGGATTGAGTTCAAATACTTTTCCGTCGCAGTTTTTCGGATGCGGAAGTTCGCTCGCAAAAGCAGGCAAGAGGCCCACCATAAAAAAAAGCAAAGCTCTCTTCACGTTACCTCCAATAAAAAACCCGAAAGATATTGGCTTTCTGGACAAGAAGGATCAACCGGGTGATCCGCCGCTTGGCTCAGGACCGAGCGCGGATTAACTCTCCGACCTTCCTCGTGGGCCACTTGTCTTGCCATCCCTAACAATTCCTCCCTCCCGACGCGGTGCGAGCACGAAAACGTAGCCAGCAACCCACCGGATGCCAGGACTCGCAACGCCTGCCTATGCAGTTCTCCCATCGCCCTCAGTCCTGCCTCCAACCCTTCGCGACCTTTCACCATCCCGGGCGGATCCAAAATCACCAGATCATATTCCCCTTTGCGACTGGACCGGAGAAAACGGGAAACATCTTCCTCAATCCATCGGACTTTCAGTCCATGCCAACCGGAAGCTTGCTTGGCTAGTTGCAACGAGGGTCCCGAGGTATCTACTCCTGTCACCATTTTTGCCCCAGCTTTAGCAGAGCGCAGTGCAAATCCACCATTATGACAAAACAGATCAAGCACGTTCCGGCCATTCGCCTCATGAGCCACCAGTTCGTAATTTTTCTGCTGATCCAGATAACCTCCCGTCTTCTGCCCTCCACGCAAATCGACCGGCACCTCCAAGTTGGCGATCTGCACCCGGACCGGTTTTTCCGGAACATTTCCGAAAGCTTCCCCAGGGAGATTCTCCAACCCCTCCAACTTGCGCCCCGCGGCATCGCGTCTCAGCCAGATGCCTTCCGGTTTTAGTATCTTATCCACTTCCGCTCTCACGATTTCCCAGTGTTTCTCCATGCCTAGGGTCGTGACTTGCGCCACCAGATGTTTTCCATACTGGTCGAGCACCAGACCCGGCATGGCGTCGGCTTCCGCCCAGATCAGTCGTCGCGAGGGTTGCTCTTCTCTTTTGGATAAAGCGGAGTGCAGGGCGTTTTGCACATAGGCGATATCAAAATCCCCAATATCTCGGCGGAACCTTCTCCAAGCCACTCTCGGTCCCTCTCTATAAAAACCTGTTCCGATCAACTCTCCCTGCGGTCCTCGCGCGACCACGGGATGCCCGCTCCTCTCTTTGGACGGACTCTCCCCCACTTCATGAGCGAGAATCCAGGGATGACCCTCGAGAGCTTTCGATCTTCCGCCCGGCTTCAGCCGGAGCGTACCCAGCAGTTCTTCGGTCAACCGCGCAGGTCGGCCACTCTGGTTTGGCCGATTTCAGGATATTCGTACACATCGCCGCGGTAGTTTTTCAAGATGACCCGGTCATCGGTAATTCCGACGATATAGTTTGGCCCGATCGGTATTTTCCCTCCACCGCCTGGGCCATCGACGACGTAGGTTGGCACCGCATATCCGGTGGTGTGTCCCCGCAGTTGCTCCATCACCTCCTGCCCCTCCCGGATCGTGGTGCGCAGGTGGGCAGATCCACTGATCAGGTCGCACTGATAAAGGTAGTAAGGCCTCACCCGGCAAAGGAGGAGTTTGTGGAAGAGTTCCTTGAGAATATCCGCCTGATCGTTCACGCCGCGAAGGAGCACACTTTGATTGCCGAGCGGGATTCCGGCATCGGCCAAACGGGTCAGTGCATCTCGAACCTCGGCCGTGATTTCCTTCGGATGATTCGAATGCACGCTCATCCAAACGGGGTGGTGTTGGCGCAGCATCGCGATCAGTTCTGGAGTGATTCGTTGGGGCAAGAAGATGGGAATCCGAGTTCCAATTCGGATAAATTCAATGGTCGGGATTTCCCGCAGTCGGGTGAGGATGGCGTTCAGCTTGGCATCGGAAAGCAG
>CAIVGD010000132.1 GCA_903905395.1 uncultured Verrucomicrobiota bacterium | reverse complement strand
GACCATCGGCTTCGTCTAGGCGGTGAGGTTGGCCGTGAAGGAGGAAGCGGCGGAAGCCTTGGCGGGAGAGAAAAGCGGCGGCCTCATCGGCGGGAGTTTTTTGTGGAAAAGGGATGCGGAAGAGGAACCAAGCTTCCTCGTCGGCGTGGTGTGCGAGGAGGTCGGCGAGGATGGAGTGAGGGGTCCAGGGGCGGATGGGTTGGGAGCAGTCGGGGCAGGTCAACTGGGCGAGGCGGGGGAAGAGGAGTTTGAGGTGGTCGGCGATTTCGGTGACGGTGCCGACGGTGCTGCGGGAGGAGCGGACGGGGTTACCCTGACCGAGGGCGATGGCGGGGGGGATGCCCTCGATGCGGTCGACGCGGGGGCGATCCATGCGTTCGAGGAACTGACGGGTGTAGGGGCTGAAGGTCTCGGCGTAGCGGCGTTGGCCCTCGGCGTATAGCGTGTCAAAGGCGAGGGAGGATTTACCGGAGCCTGAGGGTCCGGTGAGGACGTGAAACATCCCGAGGGGGAGGTCGAAGGTGAGATTCTTTAGGTTGTTCTGTCGGGCGCCTTCGACGCGGATGGAACCTGATGGTTGCATGGGGTGCGAACACTAGCCCCGTCTGTGGCGGACAGAAATGACAGAGTTGGTCTGGAGACAGAAAAGCCCGAGAAGGGAGTAGGGTTCGCGGATTTTTATGGTGCGCTGAGACGGTAGAACCGGGTGCGATTATTATATGCCTCTGGATCTCTGAACGTGCCCGTGCCTTCGGCAGACAGTGTGACCGGGCCCAACGACACCCACTCGTTCTTGGACAGATCCGAGCAGGCTTCCACGACAACGGTTAGGTTGTTGGGGCCGGTAATGTCGAATCCGAATTGACTGCCATCGAAACCGAGATTCCTAGTCGTCGGATTCCAGCAGACGATCGGCAGATTGTTCCACGGATTGGTCCAACCGGTCGTCCCCAGCAGATAGTAAACGGTCAAATTGCTGTCATTCGCGAATACGGAGGAATCAGCTCCGGGGGCGTTTCCAAGGAGATAGACGTTCGTCAGACCTGAGCAAGAACCGAACGCCCATATGCCAATACTGGTAACGCTCTTGGGAATCTTCACACTCGTCAGGACGGAACAGGCTTGGAACGCGCCGTCGCCAATGCTGATGAGGCCGTTGCCAAACGTGACATTGGTTAGACCAGAACAGCCGTAAAACGCATAGTTCCCCACGGCGGTAACGTTGTTGGGAATCGTCACGCTGGTCAGAGCGGAACAGCCTTGGAACACGGATGTCCCAATGGCAGTGATGCCACTGCCAATCGTGACATTTGTTAGACCAGAGCAACTGTAGAACGCGTTGTTTCCCATGCTGGTCACGCTATTTGGAATCGTGACGCTGGTCAGGCCGGAACAGCCCTGGAACGCGGCATTCCCGATGCTGGTGACGCCACTGCCTATCGTGACATTGGTCAGGCTGGAGCAGCCGAAGAATGCGTAGCTCCCGATGGTATTCACGCTGCTGGAAATCGTCATGCTCGTCAGGCCGGTGTTTCCATTGAACGCGTAGTCCCCAATGCTGGTGACCGGCAGGCCCGCAATGGTGCCGGGGATGGTCGCCGCACCGCTGGGACCGGTATAACCGGTGATTGTGATCGTGTTGTTGGAATTGGTCGTGCAACTAAACGACGGAAGGACGCTGCCGTGCCAAAGATAAGAGGTTGTGGGACTGGCAGCGGACCCCAGCGAGACGGTCAACGCGTTGCTCTGTATTTGTGTTTGGCCTGAGGAGGATCCGTCCATTTGAACGGTGACCGGACCGTTGAAGCCTGACGGGAGGGAAATATCCGCAGTCTGGTTGCCCTTGGAATAAATCCAAAAATCAATACCGCCACTGGTATTGGTTTCCGCTACGTGCCAAACGGCATTTGAAGCACCGGGCGGGATGAGTTTGGAGGCCACCATCCCTGACGATGAAGCGATGAAACCGTAGGGCGCGATCGTGTGGCCGTTGTTGGTTAATGACTGCGGGCCGAGATTGGAAACAATGCTCACCAACCCGTAACTGGACTGGATCAGGCCGTTGTCGGGGTTGACAGCATTCGTCCCCCACTGGTGGCTGAACGAATTTACCGGTTCGCCAATGTAACGCGCACAAACTGATTTCTGCAGGCGATCGACCCAGAGCAACCATTGGCGCGTGGCGTCTTGGTCAAGGTCCGTGGCTTCGAGGTAATATGTCATGCCGTAACCCAAAGCCAGCGTCCAAGCCACCACTTCATCTGTGGTCACGGGCGCGCTGAGATCATTGTAATTCATCGCGAGCTTGTCGTGCGCAATGTATTGGGCAAGAGGGAACACCTTCCATGTCCCGGGTGCATACCGTTCGCGCAGGAATCTGCGCCAGACCGGCGCGTTGGTCGTGGGGACGAGGCCCCAGGCCATGCCACAGAACTGCGAGTTAAAATTCACAAGGCGATCCCAGCCGTTTTCAGTTGAGACGGGTATCGACTGGCTGTCTTCCGCGGCGATCGCGGCAATGCCGGACGCGTAGGCATAGGGCGTGGGCGACGCGGTGTTCATATCGTATTGCCAGGTGCGTGCGCCAATCTGGTCCTCAAAGAGCATGTCCACCGGGTAGTTCGTGACGAACTGGCTGACCGTCGAGCGGTTGGCCGCCTGCACGGCGGGATGCCAAGGGGTGACGGTGTAGCCGCCGTTGCCGAAATAGTCCTCGTAAGAAAACGAGGCATCAAGGTTGAGCAGTAGCGGAGCAGTACCGTTGGTTTGGAAGGTCGGTCCGCGCGGATTATCGCCCCAAAAAGTCGGGTTGACGTAGGGCATCGTGAGCAGTCCGCGTTCGCGGGTTTGCGTGAGAAAAGCTTTGAATTCAGACTCCGTGCCGAAGTCGGCGCTGGGCGGCAGGTGATCGGGATATTCTTTATCAAAGCCTCCGTGGAGGTATTGCGTAAAATGGAGCACAGCCGGCGAGGGCAGTTTGGAGAGCGCGGCCGTGAGTTGAGTACAATTGCCTAGGTGGCGGATCAACACCGACTGTTTGAATTTTGCAAGCGGGGCCGCCGACATCTTGTTCGTCAGGGTGCGGTTGAATTCATTGGCCTGGGAATAAGCCAGCAGCGACTCTGAAGCGGAGTGACCGAGGGAGAGCCGAACCACCGGGGATTGCCACGTCTGGTTGGCGGCGACATATGTGCCAAAGCCGCGTTCGAAGTAGCCGCCCTGCGCATCGCCGCCCCAATCGAGTTGTCCCGGAACAAAGAGGGTCGCCGGGTTGGTTGACCACGGATTCGTCGGAGCGGGTTGGACGCCGAAAATCGCAGCGTTTCCGTTCGCCGTTTCCAGTTGCAGGAAATCGGCGAAGGCCGGCGGATAGGGAATGCTGTTGGTGTAGTAGAGCTCGGGCTGCAACGCGGTGAAAAATGGATGCCCACCCACCTCGAACCAGTTGCCGCCTGCATGCACGAAGCTGCCGATGTTGGTGGCGGTGGCGGACACCCCGCCAGCCAGAGACGCTGGCAGTAGTTCGCCGTAAGGATTCACGATGGCGAGATAATTTGTGCCGGACAACGCAGCCATCATCTCCTGGACGTTGGACAATTGGACGATCTTGATCCCGCTGGTCGCCAAGGCGGTGGAGCCCTGCAACCGGGAGAGCCACTCGTCAGACCTCACAGACGACGGCCAGTTGTAACCGATGACCGGTCCGCGAACCATGGAAAGTAGTGCCACGTTGGTCCGGCTTCCGGGCGTCTGCGCGAGGTGTTCAATAGCGGTAACAACAGCGTCCAACGAGAACTCGACCCGTGACCGGTCCACCGAACCGCCGATGCGCATCAACCAGCCCGCATTCGTGCCGCCGCCCAGATGACTTCCCGAGAAAAACGCGCCGTTGGGTGAATCGAGTAGGACGACGTCAGCCTGGCCTGCAGCGGGTGGGCGGTTGACAACTGCGGTTGTAGCAGACCACTTGCTGGATAAGCTGGAGCCCAGCCAGTTGACACCATTGGTCGTGAAACTGACGGACACGGGATCGCTCCCCTTGGTCCAGTCTAGGCCCGCTCCATAGAGACTTCTGTAACCCAAACCGGGGTCAGCTTGCGCCACCTGTTTCCAACTCGCCGGACCGTCTTCGATTTGAACCTGGAAGAAACTCGGGGTATAGGCCATGCCGACGCCATCGCTTGAATGCGACGGCGCAATGAACCGCTGGAGACCCGCCGGATCGAAGCGCAGTTGTGCCGGAAGAGTCAATCCCAGGACGGTGTTGAGCTTGGGCGTCACTGCGGCCGAAATGTCCAGACCGTCGGTGCGATTCGAAAGGGTGACCGCCATGGTGATGTTGGCATTGCTGTAGGTCAGCAGCAGGCTGTCGCCCGACAGCGACGAGTTAAACGTGTTGGACGAAGAAGTGGATGAAAACGCGGTGGCGTTGATGGTGCCGCCTTCCTTGAACGAAACCGACCATAAACCCGCCACGCCTCCGGTCGCGATAACGTTGCCTCCGACTTTCACGGACAGGATGGAGCCATTGGTGTCGCTGATCAAAACGCTGGAGGTGTTGCCAGTAAAAAGAAAACCGCCCTCAACGTGCTGAATCGCCGCATCAGCCTGAAATCTCTGGAAGACGGTCAGCGCCAACAGAATCCCGACACACCGTGAAATCGACCGATGCCCGCACATCCGTCGAACAAAAACCTCCCGCAATGGAGATTTTCCGTTGAGGCTTAGTTTCATATGGCGGGTAAAACTATCTTTCATAATTCTCACGGTCATGGGCGAACGGGCTCATTGTGTAACTTGCACCATTTTCCCTCTTACTTCCACTTACGGATGGCTTTACGTAAAGACCCCTCCCTTTGATCCCGTGGGGCAACCCAACTTCGAGTGGGATGTGTGTCGGTGACGGCCTTTTACACACCGAGCTGGCAATGCTCGAAACTGACGGTCTGGCAGGGGTTAACGACGGCGCTGGCCTCATCGTGGGGGAGGGGGTGAGAACAGCAGGCCCGTCTGTGGCGGACAAAAATGACAGACTTGGTCTGGAGATAAAAAAGTCTAAGATGGGAGAATGCAACATCAGCTCAAGAATCTGCTTCATCGGATGAAGTTAAGTCCGGATCATATCCGTGCAGGGAAAATTGGTAAGTGGCTGGGGCGGCATGGGGTGAATCCTGACTTGTGGAGTTTCAGGAGGGGGCCGGTGGCTCGGGCGATGGTGGCGGGATTACTTCCGGCAACGAGCCCGTTGCTGGGGTTACACCATATTTTGGCGGTGGTTTTAGCGGTGTTTCTCCGGGCGAATGTACCCACGGCAGTGGTGGTGCAGATGGTCAACAACCCCATCACAATTCCGATCTACTACACGATAGCTTATCACGTGGGGGAAATCGTTCTAGGACGGCCGACAAAATATGAGGGTGGCATTGCGGAGAAGATGCGGAAACTGGATCAGGCCGATGGCATCAGGGTCAAACTGAGGATGTTGGCGGGGGACTTGGCGTTGGTGGCGGTGCCACTGACTGTGGGATGCACCGTGATTGGGGTGGTTGTATCCGCGGCTGGCTACGGGCTGATCTATGCCCTGTGGCCAGTCGAGCCGGAAGAGCGGAAAAGGAAATTGACAAAAAACACGGATTAGTACAAATGTAATAACATAGCGATGGAGAGCAAGATCCGAAAATTTGGGAATTCACTGGGGATCATTCTGCCCAAGGAGGCGATCGCCGCCATGAAAGTAAAGGAGGGG
>CAIVGD010000131.1 GCA_903905395.1 uncultured Verrucomicrobiota bacterium | reverse complement strand
GCTGTGAACGCTCCTCCGCCTCTGCCAGCCGTTGGTCGAAGCGCCTTTCCAGTGCCTTGAGATCCTCCACGAGTTTCTCACACCGCCCACTCAGTTCTGCCTTGTCCTTCACGAGCTGGTCCGCAAATTCTAGGTGTCGCTTCACCTGCAAAAAGAATATATTTCTGTTGGTAAAACAGTAGCAAGAACTGATTCATTGAAGATCTTGACCTTTGACTCATCACACGAACCACCACACTCAAAGGCACGGGCGACCACCAGATCGGCGTTCGCGATATCGCGCACTTCCTTGATGAGCACCTTTTGGCTCAGTTCGTTCTCCTCCAGATCCTCCGCGAGTTTCAGCGGCTCGATCCGGTAAAAGAGTGAGATGATGTCCTCGTCGGTGCTGTAATCCAGCGCCCGCAGGAGCGTCGTGAGGAGAAACTTCCTCCGGCGTTTCCGGCGGTCGAGATGGACATAGAGCAGGTCCGAGGTGTCGTAGGAAACTTCCAGCCACGACCCACGGTCCGGAATGATCCGGTAACTGTGGAGGATCTTCCCGTTCGCGTGGATACTGGATTCAAAGCAGATTCCGGGCGAACGGTGGAGCTGGCTGACGATCACCCGCTCCGCTCCGTTCACCACGAAAGTCCCCTGCTTGGTCATGAGAGGGAGTTCACCCATGTAAACACGCTCCTCGATCGTGGAACCGTCGTTATGCAAAACGAAGGTCACGTAGAGGGGCGCAGCGTACGTCACGCCTTCCCGCAGGCATTCGATCGGGCCATTTTTGGCTTTCCCGAGTTCGTAGTGACTGAAGTCGAGTTTGATCTTCTCGTCGTAAGACTCGATCGGGAAGACCTCGCGGAAGACGGCTTGGAGACCGACATCACTCTTCCGCTGCTTGGGGTTGATACCTTCCTGAAGGAAGGCACGGTAGGAATCCAGCTGAACCTCCATGAGATTCGGCATTTCCACCGTCTCGGACAACCGTCCGAAATTCACCCGCTCGACTTTGGTCGACTTCAACATGCGTGCTTCTCCTTGGCCCGGGGTTCCGGGAATTTGGGTTATTTGATCTCCACTTTGGCGCCTGCCGCCTCAAGTTTCTTTTTGATTTCGGCCGCCTCATCCTTTGTCACGCCTTCGCGCAAAGTTTTGGGAGCTCCCTCGACGAGGGCCTTGGCATCGGCGAGGCCGAGACCGGGCACCACGACGCGGACTTCCTTGATGACGCCAATTTTATTGGTGCCAGCTTCCTTGAGAACAACTTCAAAGGTCGTCTTCTCTTCAGTCGGAGCTGCCCCTGCGGACGGACCCGCGGCGGCCACCGCGACAGGAGCCGCAGCACTGACGCCCCACTTCTCTTCGAGTTTCTTGACCAGTTCAGACGCTTCGAGAACGGTCAAACCGCTCAAGGTCGTCACGACTTCTTCCAGATTCATTGCCATTTTGTTTTCTCCTTCCCCTGCCCCCGCGCGAACGCAGGGACCGGAGTGTTAATGTTGATACCTGGTTAGCCGGTCACACCCGTGACCGAATTATCCCGGAAAGGCTCCCGGGCTAACTCAAGGTTGTTGCCTTTCATGTTCATCTTTACGCTCCGCCCGCCGGGACGGAATCCGCCTTGGTCCGCACGACCCGGGCCAAACGCACTCCCGGTTCCGCCAAGAGGCGAACCAAGGTTGCGGCCGGTGCCGAAAGGGCGCCCAAAAGGCGTCCGCGAAGAACTTCCATCGAAGGCAGATCCGCCAGCATGATGAGCTCACTGCTCCCCAGAATCTTGCCGTCCATCACCCCGGACCTGAGGATCGGACGGGTGAATTCGGCCTTGAAAGTTTTGATCACCTTGGCCGCGGCCGGCGCGTCCTTCCCACCAGCGACGATCGCGGTCTGACCGGCGAGATCCTTATCCAGCCCCGTGAGATCCGCCGCCCCCATCGCCCGTTTGAAGAGGGTGTTCTTCACAACCTTGACGACCGCTCCCACCTTGCGCAGACGGCCTCTCAACTCGGAAAACTCCGCGACCTTCATCCCGGTATAATCCAACACGATGAGATAGGGCGAGGACTTCACCCATTCCCGCAGCGTCTCAATGACTAAAGCTTTTTCTTCTTTCATCTTCTTTCCTTTTCCTTTGTTAATCTTCCGACCCGGCCGCCACCTCGCTGACCGCGATGGGGATGCCGGGAGAAAAAGTCGCAGACAGGACACAATTCTGGAGGTACTTCCCCTTCGCTCCCGGCGGACGGGCCCGGGCGATAGAATCCAGCACCGCGTGCACATTCTCCCCTAGTTTCTTATCTTCAAAATTGAGTTTGCCACAGCTGACGTGGAGGTTGGAACCCTTGTCGATTTTAAATTCCACCCGGCCCGCCTGGCATTCTTTGACCGCCTTGGCTGTGTCTTCGGTGACCGTGCCGGTTTTGGGATTGGGCATCAGGCCACGGGGGCCCAGCACTTTGCCCAGTTTGCGCACTTCCACCATCGCGTCGGGAGTCGCCACCGCCACGTCGAAGTCCGCCCATCCCTCCTGCACCTTCTTGATGAGGTCGGCAAAACCGACTACGGATGCCCCAGCCACTTTGGCGGCCTCGGCCGCTGCGCCTTGGGCGAAAACGATCACGCGGACATTCTTGCCGGATCCATGAGGCAGGCTGACCGTGCCGCGTACGACCTGATCACTCTGTTTCGGATCCACTCCGAGATGGAAGGAAAGATCCACGCTCGGGTTCCCCTTGCTTTTGCCCACGGGCATTTTTTTCAAAAGGGCAACCGCTTCCACGACCGAATAACGTTTCTTCGGCTCAAGAAGCTTACTGCCTTCACGATAACGGCGGCTGGGTTGTTGAGGCATGGTTACATTCTCCTTTAGCCAGAGATCTCGAGGCCCATCTGGCGGGCGGTGCCGGCAATGATACGGAAAGCCGCCTCGTCGGAGGCCGCATTCAGATCATTCCGCTTCACCTTGACGATATCCATCACCTGTTTCTTGGTCACCTTGCCCACCTTCAACCGGTTCGGCTCTTTGGAACCAGAGGCGAGACCCGCCGCTTTTTTCAAGAGAATGGAAGCGGGTGGGGACTTGGTGATGAAAGTGAAACTCTTGTCCTTGTACACCGTGATGACCACGGGGAAAATATTTCCAGCTTCCTTGGCCGTGCGGGCGTTGAACTCCTTGCAAAACGCCATGATGTTGACGCCCTGCTGGCCTAGCGCAGGACCCACCGGAGGAGCGGGATTCGCGGCCCCTGCGGGGATCTGTAGACGGATGATTCCAGTGATTTCTTTTGCCATAAAATATCCTTAGGTTTTCTCCACTTGCCAGTATTCCAATTCCACCGGGGTGGAGCGCCCGAAGATGGAAACGGCCACCCGCACCCGTCCTCGTTCGGTGTCAACTTCCTCAATGAGACCTTCCTGATTCTGAAACGGACCGTCGCCCACTTTGACTCTGTCGCCCACGGCAAAAATAACTTTCGGGGTGATCTTCTCTTCCTTATCCCGGATCTGAGTAAGCATCCCCTCCACCTCAGCCGGGCGCATGGCGGTCGGTCGGTCGCCATCGGCGAAGCCGAGGACCCCAGGAGTCTCTTTCACAAAATACCACGGCCGCTCGTGAAGTTTCTTTTCCGCATCATAGAGCGTCATTTTCACAAAAAGGTAACCCGGATAAAGTTTCCGCTCGGTCTCCACTTTTTTGCCGCGCTTGATCTCCGAGATGCGTTCCGTCGGGATGACCACTTCCTCCACAAAATCCCCCACCTCCTCCGTCTTGATCCGAAGCAACATGTGGCGTTTTACGTTCGACTCCTGGCCGGAGAGAACGTGAACGGCGAACCAAGCCGCTTCGGATGGAATGATAACTTCAGTCATCGTCATGCCCTCAAAACCTCACCAGCCAGCCGACGACGCGGCTGATGAGAAAATCGAATCCGGAAGTGTACGCGGCCAGAACCAGCGTCGTCATGGCGACGACGGCCGTGCTGTCGATCAGTTCACGATAGCGGCGAACCCCCGTCTCGGTCGGATCCCATGGCCAAGAGCACTTCATCAGCTCGGCCCGGACTTCCCCGATGAACTTGGTCAGCACCATGCGGTAGGAAAAAAGCATGACCGCGGCCGTGAGGGAGAGTCCTCCCACAGCGGCCGTGATGATCCAGCTTCCTCCGATTTTCAACGCTTCCATGATTGCCAAACCTTTCTCCTGACTTCAGGTGCAGGGCAGGAGGGACTCGAACCCCCAACCGACGGTTTTGGAGACCGCTACTCTACCAATTGAGCTACTGCCCTCCATCCGTCCGGCTGGTGAGAGTCCCGCTCCCAAAAGCGAAACTCCTTCCCTCCGGTCATGTTCCCTGACGTTTAGGCCACAATTTCGGTGACCCGTCCGGCCCCGACCGTCTTGCCGCCCTCGCGGATGGCAAAACGAATCTGCTTCTCCATCGCGATCGGCGTGATCAGCTCGACTTCGATGTCCACATTGTCTCCGGGCATGACCATTTCCACCCCGGCCTTCAGCGTGACGATCCCCGTCACATCTGTAGTACGGAAATAAAACTGGGGTCGGTACCCGTTGAAGAATGGGGTGTGGCGGCCGCCCTCATCCTTGCTCAGGACGTACACAGTGGCCTTGAACTTGGTGTGGGGTTTGATAGTGCCGGGCTTGGCGACGACTTGGCCGCGCTCGACATCCTCTTTCTTCGTGCCGCGCAATAGGAGGCCGACATTGTCGCCCGCCTCGGCGGTATCGAGGAGTTTGCGGAACATTTCCACATCCGTGACCACCGTTTTCGCCGTGGGCCTGATGCCTACGATTTCCACTTCCTCCATCTTCTTGAGGACTCCGCGCTCCACTCGGCCGGTCACCACGGTGCCACGACCTTCAATGTTGAACACGTCCTCCACCGGCATGAGGAAGGGCTGATCCTTCGGACGCTCGGGGATTGGGATAAACTTATCGACTGCGTCCATCAATTCCATGATGCACTTGGCGGCATCACTCTTGGGGTCGCCCGACTCGAGAGCCTTGAGGGCGCTTCCCTTGATGATCGGAATCGTGTCGCCTGGGAATTCATATTTGGTGAGGAGCTCACGGACTTCCACCTCGACGAGCTCGAGCAGATCCTTGTCGTCCACCATGTCCACCTTGTTCAGGAAGACCACGAGGGCGGGCACGCCAACCTGGCGGGCGAGAAGAATGTGTTCGCGGGTCTGCGGCATCGGGCCGTCGGCGGCGCTGACAACGAGGATGGCTCCGTCCATTTGGGCGGCTCCAGTGATCATGTTCTTCACATAGTCCGCGTGTCCGGGACAATCGACGTGGGCGTAATGGCGGCTCTCCGTGGCGTACTCGACATGGGAGGTGTTGATCGTGATACCACGCTCTTTTTCCTCAGGTGCGTTGTCGATCTGGGCGTACGCGCGGGCTTCGGCCAAACCCTTTTTGGAAAGGATCGTGGTGATGGCCGCGGTCAATGTGGTTTTCCCGTGATCGACGTGGCCGATAGTGCCGACGTTGACGTGGGGTTTAGAACGATTAAATGCCTCTTTAGCCATAAATTCTTTTCTCCTTGCTCTGCGGTTTCCGATCTCCACATTCGCCGGATTGGAACCCCATCGTCAGTCTCCCCGCTCGGGGTTTAACCGCGACAGAGCCCATGACCGGGTTTGAACCGGTGACCTCGTCCTTACCAAGGACGTGCTCTACCAACTGAGCTACATGGGCGAGG
>CAIVGD010000130.1 GCA_903905395.1 uncultured Verrucomicrobiota bacterium | reverse complement strand
GGCAGCTCGCGCAGCCGGCTAATCTCTTTCACCCCTCCGGGGTTAGTGAGCAGACCCGGAGGGTTGAGGGAGATTAGTCCCGCGAATGAGGGAACCGCCCCACAGTTGTTTTCGG
The DNA here is from genome assembly GCA_903905395.1 of uncultured Verrucomicrobiota bacterium. Classification (GTDB taxonomy): domain Bacteria; phylum Verrucomicrobiota; class Verrucomicrobiia; order Methylacidiphilales; family Verrucolacustridaceae; genus Verrucolacustris. The sequence goes on along the minus strand of CAIVGD010000130.1, from coordinate 4,187 downwards.
TTTTGAGGTGGGATGTTTGAATTTATGGCGAGCAAGTAAGACCGACGGGGATGGAACCCGGCGGCTCTTCTTCGCCAAGGTTGCGGAGGTTTTAGAATGTTTTCACGCCCTCGGCTTCCAGATGGGTCAGAAGGGCGTCTCTCCTTTCCCGGGCGGCACGCAGGGTGCGGGTTTCTAGGGAAACCCGGACTCGGCGCTTGGTGTAGTCGGGTTGGTGGACGGTGTAGTGAATCCACCAAGTTCCGTGGTTGTTCCAGAGGTGATGATCCGGGTTCTCCGAATCGATTTTGATGCTGAGGGAGGCCAGGGGGGCCTCGAGGGTTGCTGTGCTCATTTTGATGCGTCTCCTTTTGGTTGTGACGCATCCCGATGCGGAGGCACAAAAAACCGCCCAACACATTCCTGTGCGGGCGGTGGCCTCGCGGAGAACTTTGTTCGAGTCAGGATCTTCCTGTCTCGCACATCGGAAAAGGACCTTGGGTCCTTTCCCAGCCACCGTGGGTTTCTCCTGCCCCGGTTGGCGGACCCCCGTCTTGCGACAGGGATACTCGGAATGCTGGGATAAAAATAATCCTAGCTGGTGAAGCGGTCAAGGGTTGATCGATCTTATGACACACGAACCGAAAACGTCAGGCGGAGGGCTTTTTAGCGGCGTCGATCTCTTTGAGATATTTATCGGGGTTCTTGTTGAAGGATTTGAGGCAACCTTTGCAGCAGAAACGGACGAGTCTGCCGTCGTAGAGGGCATTCACGGTTTCGCCCATGGCGCCGAGTTCGTCCTTAGAGACAACGCAGGTGGTGAGAGGGTAGGTTTTGGCCAGTTCGGCGGCTTTGGATTTTTCCTCGGCGGTTTTAACGATCTGGGCCTGAGGTGTTTTTTGGGGAGGAGTTGGATCTTCGGCGAAAGAGACAGTGAAGGATCCCAGTACGAGCAGAGCGATGAGGAGAGAATGGATTGTTTTCACGCAGGGAGAAAGAGAGGAGGTTTTAGTAGCGTCGCGGGCAACCCTTGTCGCCGTAGGCGGATGCCTTCTTGCCGCCCCGTTCCAAAGGGACCGAGGCACATTTCGATGTCTTAACGGAGCAGTAGGATTTATCTGTCCCGCAATTATCCGCGCAGTCGGCGGAGCGAAGGAGGCAGGAGCCACCCAAAAGCAGGGCGGAGATGACGATGGTGATTTGCATGAATTTCATGGGAGCAAGATTAACCCGGCGAGGCCTGGGGTCAACGGTCGGATGGCTTTTACAGGGATTTTGCTTTGGCTAAGGCGGCGGCGGCCTCGTCGGGACGTTTGAGTTCGGCGTAGAGAGCGGCGAGGAGAGTCCAACTGGCGCGGTTGCTGGGTTCCAACTGGGTGGCCCGCTCGGCGTATCCGACGGCTTGGGCAAACTGGTTATTGCCGGTGCGGGCGGTGGCCAAGTTCAGCCAGGCGCGGGCGTCTCCAGGGGAGAAGCGGATGGCTTGTTCCGCGGCCATGGCGGCGGCGGGAAAGTCTTTGGCGGCGTTGAAGCAGGCCGCGAGTTGAATCCAGGCTCGGGGATCCTCGGGCCCTTTGGTGGTGGCCATCTCCGCCGCTTCCCGTGCTTCGGACGTGTGGCCGGTGGCCAAGCGTGCGGCGGCGAGGAGCGACCATGCCCGGACGGAGTCCGGACTGATCCGCGTCGCGTCTTCGGCCGGGCGCAGGGCCTGATCAAATTTTCCAGAGGAGAGATAAAGTTCGCCCAAGCCCTCGGCGGTGTCGGCATCTTCCGGATCGAGGCGGTAAGCTTCCTGAAGGTAGGGAATGGCTTCCTCCCTTCGTCCCATGCTCAGCAAAAGGGCGCAAAGAAATCGGCGTGGTTCCGGATCTTGGGGACCGTAGGCGGCGGCGAGGCGAGCGTCGGCTTCTGCGTCAGAGGGATGTCCCCAGGCAATCCGGACCATCGCGCGCCGGAGATAGAGGCCGGGATCGTCGGGATGGCGGCCGAGGGCGTTGGAGATCGCTTTCTCGGCTTTTTCGAAATCCTGATCCAGAACGGTCTGCTCCGCCGAAGACACCGCTGGGTCGAAGAAGGGGCTTTGTTCTGTCCATTCTGGCAAGGCGCGGATATCGACAAAACCTTTCGGTTGGAGGGAAAGTTCGCGGAGGTGGACCAAAGAGGAAAGGGGAGTCGCTTCGGATCGGGCTGGCGCGCCACCTCCTTTGACGGCCAGAGAGCCTCGGGAGGCGATGCCCACGACGCGGCTCTGATCGTCCAGGACTGGGGAACCCGACTGGCCCGGGACCAACGGAACGGTGGAGAGCATGGGCCGGCCGGGGGCTGAGGGAAGCGAGCGTACTTTTCCCCGGGAGGTGAGCGGAAGATCCAGGGAAAGCGGAAATCCGACGACGAAAAGAGGATCCCCGGGTCGGGGTTCCTGCTCGCTAAGGCGGAGAAACATCTGTTCTTCGGCCTCGGTGTGGAGGAGGACGGCGTCGGCGGAGAAATCGCCTGGGCAGATGGTTTCCACGGGGAAGACTTTGCCGAGGGCGTTGCGGACCAAGACGCGTTTGCGGCCGGCGACGACGTGTGCGGCGGTGAGGACGATCCCGTCCTCGGAAATAAAACATCCAGAACCGACGCAGGCTCCGCGTTCGTCTTGAATTTGGACTAGGGCCCGCGAGATGGCTGGAGCTGGGGCGGCGGTGGACATGCGGTCAGGACGGAGCATGGCCGCGAGGGAGGCGGAGAGATGATCCCCGAATTCTCCGGCACGTTCCAAGGCGGCCTTGGCGGCGGCGAGTTTTCCTTGGTGGAGGAGGCTACGCCCGAGAATGCGTTGAACTTCGGGATCTCTGGGTGCCACTTCCAGGGCGGAGAGGGCGGCTTGTTCCGCCTCGGCATAGCGACCAGCGAAATCGAGAGCGCGGGCTTTGAGTTTGCGGGCTGCGGGATCGTTTTTATTCCACCAGAGGGATTGGCTGGCCGCCACCACGGGCCGGTTGTTCCCCCTCGGGGGCCAGAGTTTGGCATCCGCATCCTTCGCATCTTCGGCTGGAAGACGGGCGATGAGAAGGAGGAGGAAGAGAAGACAGGATGTGATTCGGGGGAAAATCATCTTTGGGCCATGCGGCCGGGAATTCAGAGAAGTGACGGCTGAGAGGCTGGAGGTTTCAGGCCGAGCACCTCGTAGGCGCGCGGGAGGGCGACACGGCCCTGTTGGGTGCGCTGGAGGTAGCCTTCCAGAATCAGATAGGGTTCGTGGACTTCCTCGAGTGTGCCGGGTTCCTCGCCCACGGAGGCGGCCAGCGAGTGGACGCCTGCGGGACCGCCTTTAAATTTTCCGGTGAGGGCGGTGAGCAGGCGTTTGTCCATTTCATCGAGGCCGTGCTGATCGATCTCGAGCATTTCCAGTGCGGCGATGGCGGTGGCGGCGGATGCGATACCTTTCGTTCGGGCGAGGGCGTAGTCGCGAACCCAGCGGAGAAGATTGTTGGCGATCCGAGGGGTACCACGGCTTCGGCGGGCGATTTCAGGTGCGGCGGCTTCTTCGAGATTCACTTCCAACAGGCCGGCGGAGCGGCGGACGATGGTGGTGAGGTCTTCGGCGGAATAGTAGTCGAGCCGGTGGGCGACGCCGAAGCGGGAGCGGAGCGGGGCACTGAGCAGGCCGGCGCGCGTGGTAGCGCCGATGAGAGTGAAGCGGGGAAGGTTGAGGCGGACGCAGCGGGCGGCGGGGCCTTGGTCGATAATAATATCGATCCGAAAATCTTCCACCGCCGGGTAGAGGTATTCCTCGATGACTTTTGAGAGGCGGTGGATTTCGTCGATGAAGAGGATGTCGCCTTCCTGGAGGCCGGTGAGGAGGCCGGCGAGATCGCCAGCTTTTTCGATGGCGGGTCCGGAGGTGGTGCGTACGGTGGCGTTCATTTCCGCGCCGAGGATGTGGGCGAGGGTGGTTTTGCCGAGTCCGGGAGGACCGCTGAGGAGGATGTGGTCGAGGGGTTGGGAGCGGGCGCGGGCGGAATCCAGAAGGATGCTGAGGCGATCCTTGAGTTTGGGTTGTCCGGTGAAGTCGCTTAGGCGGGTTGGGCGTAGAGATTGGTCGATCGCGTCGCCGGGTTTGGGTTCGGCGTTGAGCTTTTCGGTAGGCTTGGCGGGCATGGGCTAAGCTTGGAGCATCTTCTGGACATTAAAAGTGTAAGAGTGAGGGGGGGGGAGATAGT
>CAIVGD010000129.1 GCA_903905395.1 uncultured Verrucomicrobiota bacterium | reverse complement strand
CACCATCGGGGCGCTGCTGGGCATGGCGGCGCACCTCGAGGGCAAGGGCTGCAGCGTGCTCGACATGGCGGGGCTCGCGCAGAAGAACGGCGCGGTGGTCTCGCACGTGCGCATCGCCGACGCTGCCGGGCAGCTGCACGCCACGCGCATCGCCGCCGGCGACGCGAAGCTCGTGCTGGCCTGCGACATCGTCACCGGCGTGGGCTACGAAGCGCTGGCCAAGATGCAGAAGGGCGTCACCAGGGCGCTCGTCAACACGGAAGCCAGAATCTTCCGGTCGCCCGCCTGTTTCCGAATCCACACGAATACGGGCCAAGTCGCCACGACTAGAATCACCGCCCAGAGCAAAGGACCGAAAAAAGGCCGGAGAATATTTAGGCAAGCAAACCCCAGCAACCCGAGCGTCAGCCCCCCCGCCACCTTTTGGAAAATTGGATCTTTGGAAATCACCCGGCGAGTAGTCTCAATCCTCGGAGGCCATTTGGAAATACCAACTTTCCTCCCATCTTGGGCGATCTCAATTCCGCATCATCCCGGAGCTCGGAAGAATCAGATTGGATCGCGTCTCTTGCCCCCCGTCCCCCGGTCCGGAGGCGTCGCGCAAGGCCGACAAAATCGCCTCGGCCACCGCTTCCGCCCAACGCTCATCCTTCGTCGAAAGAATCTCATCCTCCAATATCCCACCCGTGCGAATTCGCACTGCAAATGGTGCCTCGACCTTCCCTTTCCCCCACCACAAACCCAGTCCCATAATAAATCCAAACACGCCAAGAAAAATCGACCCCACCATGACGCCCAGCATCCCCAGACAAACAAAGAACAGCATCATCAGGTGGATGATGGAGCGCAGGAAGGTTCCTGCTTGGTTTTTGCCATACTCCACCGAACGAATCGCGGTCACGGAGAAAGCCTTGTTCCACGGCGGCCCGATCGTCACGAGGGAGGACGTGACCCTCACCACCCCGTCATCAAAGTACACTTTTTCATCAGCTTCCTTGCTTCCGGTGATTTCTTCTCTCGTCCATCGATTCATGGTCGGAACTCCTTTTTGAATTCCACCCGTCCCGCCCCTACCCAGACCAGTTGCGTGGTGACGCTGCCCGGCTTCATTCCGGTCAACTTCGCCACCGCCGCCGCATACGCTTCCAACTGCGGTCGGTAATGTTCCGCTCTTTTCTCCCGTTCCGTTTCATTCTCGATCCTGTCCGTTTTAAAATCGACCACCTCCGCCCCGATCGCATCGCCCTGCGCGTTCCGCCCCACCACAACTCGGTCAAACGTCCCAGCAAGTACCTCCCGTTTTCCTTCCCGCTCCCAGACCACCGCAAAACTTTTTTCCCGCCAGACATCCAGTCGGGAGGTGCCCTCCCACTTTTTCTCCCACTGCTTTTTCAAAAACACACCCCGCAACTCCCCCTTCACGCCGTCCGCCACTTTCTCTGCCTCCTCATTCGCCGCAGCATGACTCATTCCCCGCCACAGATCTGGTAATTGCTCCACCCATTCACGCGGATCCGGTTTCGTATCATCCAACCACTCCAACCGACTCAACCAGGCGTGCACCCGAGTCCCGCGCTCCAAAGCTGACCCGCTCCCCTCGGAAATCACCTGTCCCAGTTTTACTTTCCCTCTCCCCTCTCTTGCGGACGGACTTTCCAGTTCCAACCGTTCCAACCCATTTTGTGGAGCAGGTCCTATTTTCTGCGAAATCCCGGAATCAGTCGGCATGGGTTTTCCCTTCGGCTCGGCCCAGGGTTCCGATACGGAAAGTTCTATCTCCACGTTGCCACTCGTTTCCTTGTCCGACCATCCCCACTGACTTCGGATAATTTTTCCGAGACTCAATGGCTCCCCACGTCTCTTCCCCCCGATCACTACTTCCAAATCACGCTTCGCCCGAGTCAGCCCCACATAAAGGACACTCAACGCTTCCTGAAACTCCTCCCCCTTCACCTCATCCAATAACGTTTCCAGCCCCAACATTTTTGCGTCGTCCTGATTCGGGAGCACGACCACCGCCCCATCCAAAACCCGAATCTTAGGCTTATCATGTCCACCCGCACTCACCCCCCGGTCCAGATCCCCCAGAATCACACGATCGAATTCCAATCCCTTCGCACCATGAATCGTCATCACCCGCACCCGTGCCGCCCGCGGATTCTCCACCCGTTCTGCCCTCACGCGGCGGACAAACTCAGCCAACCTACCACCGCCTCCCGAATCAAACGAGCGAGCTAATTCCACCAGTTGCGCGCATCGCATGTGATCATGCGAGGTTCCCGCTTCCACCCAGCGTCGGTCCCTCATCCACTTCACCAACACCTCCGCCAAACCTTTTTCCCCTACTTCCGAACGAAACCACGAAAGATAAGCAATCTCATCCTCCCCGCCCTTTCCGTGACCTGGAACCTGACCACATCCAAAAACATCAGCCATCCCTCCCGCACAGACATGATAACGCGCCGCCTGGTGCCCCGGATGGTCCACCCAAGTGAGCAGGGAGAGCACCATCTCCACCGCCGCACTATCCGTCAGCGGATTACCTCCCTCTCCACTCGCTTCGATTCCATGCTTCTTCAGCCCCGCCAGAATTCTCGGAATCAGTTTATGAGTGCGACAAAGAATTCCCAAGGTCCCCTCCTGCCTCGCTACATGATCCATCGCCCTCGCCACGATTCGCTCCATCACCGCGGCTCTGACTTCGCTCGCCGACTCCCCTTGTTCCACCCACAGGTGAACTTTTCCGGACTGAGTCGCCGACTTGGCCGAAGCCGTATGCTTCTCATAATTCTCCACCCAATGACGCACCGCATCCGCGAATTCCGGTTTTTTCTCAAAAAGTTCCGAATTCTCCAACTTGAGGAAGGCCCGATCGACCGCTTGCAACACCGCACGGCTCGAACGAAAACTCTCACTCAACGTTCCCGTGGCTGCTTCGGGCAATACTTTAAGGACATCTCGCAGTAACCGCGGGTCCGATCCCCGCCACCCATAGATCGATTGTTTGCGATCACCCACCACCAACACATGCCCACCCTTGGCTACGGTTTCCTTCAGGACCGGCTCGAAAAAAGAAAACTGCCCACGACTCGTATCCTGAAACTCATCCAAAAGAATATGACCCATTCTACCATCCAGCCGAAAATAAAGTTCATCCGAACTCTTTCCACTCGCTGCCTGGAGCGCGGCCGCTTCAATTTCCCGAAAAGTGTATTGACCCGAGAGGTAGGACTGCATCGATCTCGCCCGATCATACGCCTTCGCCACCGCGACCAAACCCGAGGCCCGTAAATCGTGCAATCTTTTCAACTCCCCCCTTGCCCGATCAGCCACCGGTCCGAATACGTCCACAAACTGTTCCGGAATCTCCTGCCTGTCAAAATCCTTGAGTTCAAGGGCTATATATTTTATCAGCGTGATACTCAGGAAATCCGCCAGCAACGGAGGCGCGGCCAGAAGTTTCTGTAATTTAATGATCGCCCCATTCCAGTTTTTTGTCTGCGGTGGGATGAACTCGCTGAGAAAAATCAGCAGACTCTCCGTCTCCTTCACCCCTAGCCGTTGCGGTCCCTTCTCCGCTTCCCAACGATCGTCCTCAGGCACCCCTCGCAGCTCCAACCTCAACTCCTCAAATGTCTCCATCAACTGCGCCCGCAAACCAAGCCCAGGTGCCTTGAGGCGGAATACACGCCACGCCTTCGCAACCTTTTTGCCATCCTTTCCAGCCAACACCTCATCCACCGTCACCTCTGCCAACCGCGCCGCCCGCTCCGGCAAGGCGATCGACCAAACGGGGGGCAAGCCAACCGAGGAACCAAAGGAACGCGCCACCCGGGCAAAAATCCCGTCCATCGTCCCGATCTGCAAACGATGAAGACGTTCCGCCAGCTCCTGCAACACACGGGCACAATCGGCCGCCGTCGGCGTGCCTTTCCCTCCCGGCACCTGACCGAGCTGTTTTCTTTTTTTAGGATCAACGACTGCCCGGGCCAACCATCCCAAAACCCGGCCCAGTATCTCTCCCGCCGCTGCCCGCGTAAAAGTCGTGGCCAGAACCGTGGTCGGATCCACCCGCCCGCCCCCTGCCTCCGGCTCCAAAAGAATCCGCAGAAATCTTCCCGCCAGTTGGTAGGTCTTCCCACTTCCGGCCGAGGCGGAAATGACTGTGGAAGTCTTGGTTTCGGCCTGTTTCATGAATCTCCATCCTCTTCTTCCTCTTCACGTGGAATCCCCGCCTGCCCGCATAGCGCGAGGAAAGTTGCTCCTGTCGTCTCCGGATCCAGCTCACCGATCTCCTCCCAGTTCGCATCCAAAATCAAACCAGCCACCCTCCCCGCTTCGACCATCGCATCCTGCACGATCGATTCACTCATCGGCTCCGATATGCCCGCCTTCTCGGTGTCCTTCGGGAGTTGGAGGTAAACTAGTTCACACGGATGTGGGGTCCGCTCATCCATTTGACCTTCCAGCAGGATCGGAGCCAGTTCCCGATACAGGGGCATCTGAAGATCCTTCCACGTCCCATCCGCTTTTTGATGAGCCCGATCCACCCCTTCGGGCGTCGATTTGGTTTTTAAATCCACAATCCGCCAAAATCCCGTCTTCTCGTTCCGCTCAATCCGGTCCGGCCGCCCTTCCACTCGGAGAATTCTTCCCTGCGGATCTTTCAAATCGAACACAGCTCGACCTCCCGCCCCCGTCCGCCGTTCCTCCTCGGCTAACACGATTTTCCAACCCGCCATCCTTTCCTTCGCCTGAATTCGGGCCAGCGCATCTAATCGCAACTCCGCCTGCTCGATCTGCCAAGCCACCGCTGCCCTGGGCCTTGCCCCAAACGTCGCCTTCGATATTTGGGCCAACTCTGCCCGCAGGAAATCGCGGATCTCCTCCTCCTTCGTGCTCTCCCTGATCGCCAGATCACGCCCGAATCCACCCACCACCTGATGAATCAGACTCCCAAACCCACCCGGCGTCAGATCTCCCGGTTCGTCCTCCACCTCCCTTAGCTTGAGCACATGGCGAAAGTAAAAGTAGCGGGGACTCATCAGATAATCGCGAAATGCCGTTACCGAGATTTTCTCAATGGTTTCTTTTCCCGCCGCCAGGGCACCGAAGCCAGGCCCCGCCTTTCCTTCATTTCTCTTCTCCAACGGATCCTTCCTTTCCGTCAAAGCCACCACCCGCGCCGCCAACTCCTCCCCCTGCAATCCGCACAACAAAAGACGGCTGGGTTTTACGGGATCCCCGCTTGGATTAAAAGCAGGCACCACCAGCCCGACGATCCCCCTTCCTTCCGCTCTCGTTCCCCGCACCACCGCCAGCGCATAGGCATCCCGCGCCAATCTTTTCGTGTTGTCATTGCATCCCAACACCTCCCGTAAGTGACCCGGAAGAAACTCGTCGGCTGTCACACTCTTGGGTACTGCTCCCTCATGAAAGGAGGCCACCGCCACAGCCGGCGCATCCTCCTCAACCAACTCCAGCCATCCCACCATCTCCACCGCCCCACGACGAAAAGATTCCGGTACCCGCTCCCCGTCCATCTCCCCAAGTACCAATCGCAGAAAGTCCCCCATCCGGATCTTTTCGAGACACGGCAGGCGCAAGGTGGAGAGTTCCCCCAACACCTTGCGCAGAAGTTTGAGGGAGTTGTTCATCATCCTCCCGGTGGGGGAATCCAGCACGACCTCCATGGT
>CAIVGD010000128.1 GCA_903905395.1 uncultured Verrucomicrobiota bacterium | reverse complement strand
GCCTCGGCGTCTGCGGCAGCGGCCGCGTCAACCAACCCTCTGACGCGGAAACCGTCGCAAGTGAAGCCAAGATCAGCGGTCTCGAGTGCCTCACGCTCCACGTGGGCTGGGGCATGGAAAGCAATGAAGAAGCCGCCGCACTGATCGCTGCCGTCCTCGATGCGTCTGCCAAATATTCCGTACCGCTCTATCCCGAGACCCACCGCGCAACCATCTTTCAGGACCCTTGGCGCACACTGCAATTCCTCGCGCGCTTTCCAACCCTCGAATTCAACGGCGACTTCTCCCACTGGTACACCGGCACCGAAATGGTCTACGGCGGATTCGAGAATAAACTGGAGTTCATCCGCCCCGTACTCGATCGAATCTCGTTCCTGCATGGCCGCATCGGAAATCCCGGTTGCATGCAGGTAAACATCGGCGATGGGCGTTCGGAAGATCGTCCTTACGTGTCCCACTTCCGCGCCCTTTGGACCGAGTCCTTTGCCGGGTTCCTGCGCAGACATCCTGTGTCCGGCACGTACTGCTTCACTCCGGAACTGCTGAGTCCGGCGATCTACTACGCCAGAACGTTTGAGGGCCGCGAGGAATCAGATCGCTGGCAGCAATCCCTCCTCCTGATCCGCATCGCCAAAGAGTGCTTCCAGGAAGCAAAGCGCCGATGCCTGCAGGAAGGTCCGCCGGGCCGCCAAGCCTGAAGAAAAGGTTCGATTAGGAGTCCCCGTCCGGCTTCTTCTTCAAACCTTCACGTGCAAAACCCGGCCATTTTAGAGAGAATAGAGTTGGATGATTTGATCGAGCAGGATTGAGGAACGCTTGACGCCAACTCAGATAGAAATTACCAGGTGGAACGCCGAGGAATTCCAACGGCTGGTTCTCAATAGCAAGCCCAGGGTTGCGGTCTTTGATTGTGATGGAACGCTGTGGGGAGGCGACTCCGGCTACGGCTTCATGGCTTGGTCACTCGAACAAGGCCTGGTCTCGCGCTCTACCAGCGACTGGATTGACACACGCCACCGCGCCTACCGCTCAGGAAAAGTGAGCGAAGAGGATATCTGCGGTGAGATGGTGCAGATTTACGCAGGCCTGCGCGACCAGTAACTGCGCGCCGCTGCCGCCACCTACGTAAACGAGTTTGTCCTCGAACACATCTTCGCCGAGATGGCCGAGCTGGTGGCCGCGCTGCGCAGGGCTGGCACCGAACTCTGGGCTGTCAGTTCCACTAACCGCTGGGTCATTGCCGAGGGCATTCGCGATCTTGGCATCCCCGAGAGCAGAATCCTCGCTGCTGAAGTCCGAGTCGTCGACGGCGTCATTACCCACGAGATAGTGGACGTACCCACCGGCGCAGGCAAGGCTGTCGCACTCAAAAGGGCGGGACTGCCCAACCCCGATGCGGTCTTCGGCAACTCGGTTCACGATCTGGCGATGCTCGAACTCGCGCGCAATCCCTTTCCCGTCAATCCCTCCCCTGCCCTGCTCGCGGCAGCGGCAAAAAACGGCTGGGGCTACTTCCGCCCGCACGCGGCCGAGGGAATTCATGCCATCGTGGCAGGGGAATAAGGCGATTTCCTGATAACCACCTTGAATCAGGCCTCAAGGTGGTTATCACCACACCAATTTAGCTGCTCCCAATCCAGGTCTGCATCTCTTTTGGTGCGATTACACTAAAGGGGTGGAAGAAGCACAGCCAATTTCCAGTCCGCGGCCCAATGGCCCTGCCCTTCGCTTCGTAGCGGCGGCCCTCATTGTGCGTGGCGGAGAGATCTTGATCGGTCAACGCCGTCCAGATCAGCCAATGGCCTTGCAGTGGGAGTTTCCCGGCGGCAAAATTGAGGCCGGCGAAAGCCCGGAGCAGGCCTTGGCCCGCGAACTCGACGAAGAACTAGGCATCCGGGCAATCATCGGCGCCCCCGTCACTCGCATTCGTCACAACTACCGCCACGGCGGCGCCGTCGATCTGCAATTCTTCGCCGTGCACGAGTTCTCTGACGAGATCAAAAACCAGATCTACCAGCAAGTGCGCTGGGTGCGCCTCGAAGACCTCCCAAGCTACGACTTCCTCGCCGCCGACCGCGGCCTCATCCGCGATTTGGCGGCGGGCAAGCTGCTGTAACGGGTATTCCCACGTTCGAGACTCCGCGCTTATTGATCCGGCCTCAAATACAAGCACCGTGCCCCATCCATTTCGCAGGTTTTATCGCGAAATGGGTGGGAAGCCTG
>CAIVGD010000127.1 GCA_903905395.1 uncultured Verrucomicrobiota bacterium | reverse complement strand
GGGGATTTCTCCCCAAGGGATTTTAAGTCCCTTGTGTCTGCCATTCCACCACCCGGGCGAAGCTGGGATCTATGATGCGATGGTTTCGTGGGCGGAAAAGGAGGATGAGGAAGCGGAACGGCAGGCCCGAGCGAGGAGGGTGACTGGGTGAACGCACTCTACTTGCAATCCCTGTTTGCGAGCCCCTGTTTGAAGTTGGAGCAAGCAACCTGGATTCGCTGTGGCCACGATGGATGCGCCCGAGGTGCGGAGGTGATTGATTTTCCGTCTGAGAAGTGCCTCGGCCGTGGCCGGATGGGTGAGGTTGTAGATCCCGGCACTGCCGCAGCACCAGGTGGATTCGGGGAGCACCGACCATTCGTAGTCGGGCAGTTGGCGGAGCAGTTCCTGGGGTGCGGTGCGAATCTTTTGGCCATGATAAAGGTGGCACGATTCGTGGATCGTCCCGCGGATTTTTTTCATGGAGGTCAGGGAGGAAGGAGGACTCCAGGAAATTTCAAAAAGAAATTCGTGGATGTCGCGGATTTTGCTGTCCCAAAGAATGGCAGAGTCGGAGAACTCGGGGTCGAGCGCCAGCAGGTGGCTGAACTGGCGGAGATGGGATCCGCAACCGCCGGCGTTGGAGATGATGGCGTCAAAATCGGCCGGAGGAAAAAGACGGATGAGTCGGCGGGCGAGTTCCCGGGAGGTGGTGAGGTCGCCTTGGTGGGCGTGAAGGGAACCGCAGCAGGGTTGGACGGGGGGTGTGACCACCTCGCAACCGGCGGCGAGAAGGAGATCTGCGGTATCGCGGTTGATTTCAGCATAGATCAGGTCCTGCACACAGCCGGTGAGGAGAGCGACGCGACGTGTAGTGCGGGCCGGTTTTTCCAGCGGACGGATGAGGCGATCGGAGAAGAGGGGGCTGATCGGAGGAGAAAGTTGGAGGGCGGCGCGGAATGAGGCGGGAAGAAGAAGAGGAATGCCGGAGGCCGTGAGTAGATCGGACAGGCGGAGGAGTTGGGCCACACGTACGAGCCGACCGAGAAAGCGGAGGAGGCGGGGACGGGTAAAAACTTCACGCAAAAAAATCCGGCGCAGGAGACAGCGGAGTGGGGAGTCGAGGGAGCCGTGTTCCTCGGAGAGGGAGCGGGAGGTTTCGAGGAGTTGTCCGTATTCGATGCCTGCGGGGCAGGAGGTTTCGCAGGCGAGACAGCCGAGGCAGTCGTACATCTCTTCGGCGAAGGCGCGGGTGGGTTTGATTTCGCCGTGAAGGACACTCTTCATGAGATTGAGTCGCCCGCGGGGGCTATGGCGTTCGTGTTGGGTGAGGTCGTAGGTGGGGCAGGTGGCTAGGCAGATGCCGCAGTGGATACAGCGGTTGAGCAGAGCGGGATCGAGAACGTTCACGGACAGGTGGAGTGAGGTGAGAGGTCGAAAATCTTGCCTGGGTTGAGGAGTCCGTCGGGGTCGAGGGATTTTTTGACCTCGCGTAGGAGGCGAAAGGCGACTGGGGAGAGGATTACGGAGAGGTAAGGTTTTTTGGCAAGGCCGACGCCGTGTTCGCCGGTGATGGTGCCGCCGAGGCGGGCGGCTTCGTGAAAGATCTCCGTCATGGCGAGATGGACGCGTTTCATTTCTTCGAGATCGGACTCGTCGGTGAGGATGGTGGGATGGAGGTTGCCATCGCCGAGGTGGCCGAAGACGCCGACACGGAGGCGGTGGCGGCGGGCGATTTCCTGAACGCTACCCACCATTTCGGCGAGGCGGCTACGCGGGACGGTGACATCCTCGAGGATGGTGGTGCGGGCGGCTCGGGCTAGGGCGGCGAAGGCGGAGCGGCGGGCGGAAGCGAGGCGGGCACCCTCGGCCTCGTCGCGGGCGCGTTGGACGCGGGTAGCTCCCAGCTCGTGGCAGATTGCTTCCATGCGGGCGATTTCATCGGCAACGGCGGCGGGGTGTCCATCCGTCTCGAGAAGAAGAAGGGCGGCAGGGTCGGTAGGCAGGCCGATTTTTGCGTAGGCCTCGACGCATTCGAGGGTGGTGCGATCGAGGAACTCCATCGTGCAGGGGACGATACCGCGGGCGAGGATGGCGGAGCCGGTGCGGGCAGCTTGTTCCATATCGGAAAAATGAGCGAGAAGAGTGGCGCGAGCGGCGGGTCGTGGGACTAGGCGGAGGAGAATTTGAGTGATGATGCCGAGGGTGCCTTCGGATCCGATAAAAAGATCCCTGAGGGAATACCCAGCGACGTCCTTGACGCATTTGTTGCCGAGTTCGAGGAGTTCGCCGTCGGGGAGGACGATCTCGAGGCCCATGACGTAGTCGCGGGTGACGCCGTACTTGAGGCCGCGGAGTCCGCCCGAGTTGCAGGAGACGTTGCCGCCTAGGGTGGAGACGAAGCGGGAACCGGGGTCGGGAGGGTAGAGGAG
>CAIVGD010000126.1 GCA_903905395.1 uncultured Verrucomicrobiota bacterium | reverse complement strand
GAATTATGGATGGGGGCGGCAACTCCGAGGTTGCCTAGCTAAGCGAACAAGCTTGAGAAATCAGCGCCCTACTTTGGCTTCGAAACTTGAATATCGAGCTGTCCGTCTTTGATAGCGAGGGTGAGGGCGGAGCCGTCGGGGATATCTCCAGTGAGGAGTTTGCGAGAGAGGCGTGTCTCGACTTCGCGTTGGAGGTAGCGTTTGAGCGGTCGGGCGCCGTACACCGGGTCATAGCCCTCCCGGGCAATGTGTTCCCGAGCGGCATCGTTGAGATCGAGGGTGAGACGCCGCTCTGCGAGACGAAGGCGAAGGAGTCCCAGCAAAAGATCCACGATCTTTTTGATTTCGGCGAGGGTGAGGGGTTTAAAGAGGACAATCTCATCCACGCGGTTGAGGAATTCAGGGCGGAAATGTTTTCGAAGCTCGGCCATGACCGATTTGCGCGTTTTTTCGGTGAGTTCCCCTTTGGCATCGAGGCCCTCCATGAGGAGAGGGGATCCGATATTTGAAGTCATGATGATGATGGTGTTTTTAAAATCAACCGTGCGGCCTTGGCTATCGGTCAAGCGGCCGTCGTCGAGAATTTGGAGAAAAGTGTTGAAGACATCGGGGTGGGCTTTTTCTATTTCATCAAAAAGAATGACACAGTAGGGGCGACGCCGAACGGCTTCGGTGAGTTGGCCTCCCTCCTCGTAGCCGACATAGCCTGGGGGCGCTCCGATGAGACGGGAGACGGCGTGTTTCTCCATGTACTCGGACATATCAATGCGGATGACGGCTTCTTCACTGTCGAAAAGGGTGGCGGCGAGGGCTCTGGCGAGCTCGGTTTTGCCGACGCCCGTGGGTCCCAGAAAGAGGAACGAGCCGATCGGGCGTTTGGGGTCTTTCAACCCGGACCTGGCGCGCACGACTGCATCGGCGACGGCTTGGACGGCCTCATCCTGACCGATGACGCGCTCATGCAATATTTTGTCGAGACGGAGCAGTTTATCCTTCTCCCCTTCGAGAAGGCGGGAGACGGGGATACCGGTCCAGCGGGAGACGATGTCTCCGACTTCCTCGGCGGTGACCTCCTCGCGGACGAGCTTGGCTTTGCCATCTTTTTCTTTTGCGTCGATGGCGGATTCGGCGTCTTTAAGTTTTTGCTCAAGGGCGGGGAGGCGACCGTATTGAAGTTCGGCGACCTTATTCAAATCGTAACTTCGCTGGGCAGTCTCGATTTCCTGGCGAACCTGATCGATCTCCGCGCGGATCTTGCGGGAGGATTCGATTCCGCCCCGCTCGGCCTGCCAGCGGGCGTGAAGGGCATCGCGCTTGGCCTTGAGGTCGGCCAACTCCTTTTCCAATGACTTCAGGCGTTCCTTGGAGGCGGTGTCCTTTTCCTTCTTGAGAGCCTCCCGCTCGATCTCAAGCTGGAGAGTGCGGCGCTGGAGATTTTCCAGCTCCTCGGGCATCGATTCGATTTCCGTGCGGAGTTTGGCGGCCGCTTCGTCGATGAGATCGATAGCCTTGTCTGGGAGGAAGCGGTCGGTGATGTAGCGGTGGGAAAGGGTGGCGGCGGCGACGAGGGCGGCATCCTGAATGCGCACTCCGTGGTGAACCTCGTAGCGCTCGCGGAGGCCGCGCAGGATGGAGACAGTATCCTCGACGGATGGCTCATTGACGACGACGGGTTGAAAGCGGCGTTCGAGGGCGGCGTCCTTCTCGATGTATTTGCGGTACTCATCGAGCGTGGTGGCCCCGATGCAGTGGAGTTCCCCGCGGGCGAGCATAGGTTTGAGCATATTTCCGGCGTCCATGGCGCCTTCGGCTTTGCCCGCGCCGACGATGGTATGGATTTCGTCGATGAAGAGAATGATGGCGCCTTCTGCTTTAACGACCTCGTTGAGGACGGCTTTGAGGCGCTCCTCGAATTCGCCGCGAAACTTGGCTCCGGCCACGAGGGCGGCGAGGTCGAGGGCAATAATCCGTTTTTCCTTCAGGCTTTCTGTAATGTCTCCGGCGATGATGCGGCGGGCGAGACCCTCTACGATGGCGGTTTTGCCGACGCCCGGCTCGCCGATGAGGACGGGATTGTTTTTCGTGCGGCGAGAGAGGACCTGGATGGTGCGACGGATTTCCTGATCTCGGCCGATGACGGGGTCGAGCTTGCCTTGGCGGGCGAGGCGGGTGAGATCGCGCCCGTATTTCTCGAGCGACTCGTAGGTGGCCTCGGGATTTGCGGAGGTCACGCGCTGTCCGCCGCGGACGGTTTGGAGTGCGGCGAGAAGTTTATCCTTGGTGATGCCAAACTCCTTGAGAATTTTTGCGGCGCCGGTGTGGGAATCTTCGCTCAGGGTGGCCAGGAGAAGATGTTCCACGCTGATATATTCATCCTTGAGTTTCTCCGCCGCTTCCGCGGCGCGACCGAGAAGGGATTGGAGGCGGGGGGTGATTACGGTACTGCTTGGGGAGGCGCCTGGCCCGGAGACCTTCGGAAGACGGGCGATTTCAGATTCCAGGCGTTCGGCAAAGCGGGCTGGTTGAGCACCAAGTTTTTCGATGAGGCGAGGTATGAGGCCTTCATCCTGGGTGGAGAGGGAGTGGAGGAGATGTTCGACTTCCACCGCATGGTGACCGGATCGGGCGGCGTCGGCCTGGGCGGCGGCGAGGGCTTTTTGGGCGTTCTCGGTTAATTTGTTCAGATCCACCCCCAAATCATCCGACAGATTGTTCGGTTAGGCGAAAAGAAAATTAAGGGGAGGTGTTGAAGGGATTAAGGGGGGAAGGGATTCAGGGGTTAAGGAAGTGCGAATGTGGTTTTGAGGTTAGAGGTATAGGTGGTGGTTGAATTTTCTGGGTCGCCTCCCCAAATTAAAAATCCAAACATCCAGCATCCAAAATCAGCTCTGCGCTTCGCGCCACCAGGCGAGGAAGGCGAGTACGGCCCAGAGGGAGCGGCGATGATCGGCTTGACCTGTGAGATGTTCGTTCTTCATGCGTTGAACGGCGATGGGATCGAGCACGCCCGTCGATTTTACCAGGGAGGAATCTGTAAGGTCCTGCGCCCAGCCCTTGAGATCCTGTTGAAGCCACGAAGCGACCGGCATAGCGAAGCCGGCTTTTTTCCGGCGGAGAATCGATTCGGGCAGGTCGTTTTTTAAAGCCTCCCGCAAGATGAGTTTCGTTTGACGGCCGCGCATCTTGTAGTCGGTCCGCAAAGAAAACGCATGGGCGACGAGATCCGGATCAAGGAAGGGAACACGCACTTCAAGGGAATGAGCCATGCTCGCGCGATCCACTTTCATGAGGACGCATTCCTGCAGGTAGAGTTTGGTGCAAAGGTAGAAAATGCGTTCGAGTCCGCCCGACAGACCACTTCGGCGGGTGAGGCGGGTAACGTCTTCGAAAGGATTGTGGCGGTGAAGTTCGTTGCGGATGTCGGGAGTGAGGAGGTCGTGTCGTTCGGTGTTGCCGCAAGCTCCCATCCAAAGCAGGAAACGGATTTCTGGTGGCAGGCCGAGGCCTTTGAGAAACTGTGCCAGCAGGAAGGGAACACTTTTGTAGTTGTGGGAAACCGGCAGGCGTTGGATCACATGGTTGATCGCGTCGCGTATTCCCACGGGAAGGAAAGAAAGGCGTTCGACCAGAAGATGAGCTTGAAAGCTGGGGTACCCTGCGAAAAGTTCATCTCCGCCGTCTCCGCCAAGAACCGTTTTGACTCGTCCGGCGGCCAGGCGGGCGAGGAACCAAGTGGGGACGAGGGAGGCGTCGCCGAGGGGTTCGTCCAAGCCCTTGTAAATCCTGGGCAGGGCTCCGACCACATCACCGGCTGTCAGGGTTTGGTGGTGATGTTCCGTGCCGACCTTGCGGGCGACTTCTTCGGCAAATGGAAGTTCGTTGTAGGAGGCTTCCTGAAAGCCAATGGAGAAGGAGTGAAGTTTGC
Organism: uncultured Verrucomicrobiota bacterium; assembly: GCA_903905395.1. Taxonomy (GTDB): domain Bacteria; phylum Verrucomicrobiota; class Verrucomicrobiia; order Methylacidiphilales; family Verrucolacustridaceae; genus Verrucolacustris. The sequence goes on along the minus strand of CAIVGD010000126.1, from coordinate 1,803 downwards.
GTCCGGCAAGAGGAGCGGCCAGAGCGGCGACTGCGCTGGAATCGATTCCGCCGCTGAGAAGGATGCCGACCTCGACATCGCTACGCAGTTGATAACGGACGGCCTCGCGCAGTAGGTCGCGGGTGGTTTTGGCGGATTCGTCGAACGTGCCGGCGCCGACCGGATTGTCCTCGATGGGGAGGTCCCAGAAATATTCGGTACGGCGACCGGCTGGGGACCAAGTGACCATCTGCCCGGGCTCGAGCTTGCGGACTCCTGCGTAAGCGGTGGAAGGAGCGGGGATGTAGCCGAAAGCGAGGTACTTGTTGACCGAAGCCGGATCGAGTCCGGGGCGGAAACCGGGGAAGCGGAGGAGGGAGCGGAGTTCGGAAGCGAAGAGGAGTTCGCCGCGGTGATTGGCGTAGTAGAGCGGTTTGATGCCGAGCGGATCGCGGGCGAGAACCAGACGCTTCTCACGGGAGTCCCAAATGGCGAAGGCGAACATCCCGTTGAGGCGGGGTAGGCAATCGGGACCGTCCTCGGCCCAGGCTTGAAGAAGGACTTCGGTATCGGACTGAGTGTGGAAGGTGGCTCCACGGGCTTCTAGGTCGCGGCGCAGTTCGAGGTAGTTGTAGATTTCGCCATTGAAGACGATATGCCAACGCCCATCGGCGGAGGACATGGGTTGGGCGCCGCCGGCGATGTCGAGAATGCTGAGACGTCGGTGGCCGAGGCGGACGGCTGGATCGGAGTAGGCGCCTTCGGCGTCGGGTCCGCGGTGGGCTAGGGCGTTTGTCATTGCGGAAAGCGCGGTCTCCGGTTTATCCGGGGAGTGGCGGTTGGTGGTGAATCCGGCGATGCCGCACATATGGCTTTATGATTGATGGAATCTAGGAGTGATTCAAGACATCGGTTAGGGGTTCAATTATGGAGGAAAGCTTGAGGTGGGTGGATCGGAGGGCAGTCCGGCGATACCCCATCGAGGTGTGCCTACCAAGACCGAAGCTTGGATGATTCAGTTGCCTTCGGCAGAATAACCAAATGGAGAATCTAATTTCCAGGAGGGACCGCCTCCTGCTTTTGGCACTCGCGCTAGCGGTGGCATTTCCTTTCCTGGGTTCCTTTGGCTTGCTCGAACCAGACGAAGGGAGATTCGCCCAGATCGGCCGGGAGATGGCGGCCGGCGGGGATTACCTCGTGCCGAAACTCAATGGCATCGAGCAGTTTTACAAACCCCCGTTTGTTTACTGGATCACGGCGGCTGGGTATCGGCTGTTTGGAATCTCGGAATGGACGGCGCGCCTGCCCTCGGCCCTCTCGTTTGCGGGTGTGATCTGGCTCACGGGATGGATGGGTTGGCGATTGGGAGGACGGCGCGTCGGATGGATCGCGGCTCTGATCTTGGGATCGATGTTGGAACCATACGCGCTGGGTCGGCAGATCACCTTGGATATGAGTTTAACTTTTTGGGTGACGGCGGCGCTGGCTTGTTTGGTGGGAATCGGAACCGGGGTAAGGGGGAAATTCATCGGTTATCTATTTTTTCTCTGCATGGGCCTGGGTTTTCTTGCCAAGGGACCGATGGCGTGGGTCGTGCCCGGCGCGGCGGCGGTGATGTGGTGCTGGGCGGCGAGGAAGGCTGGGCAAAAACTCTCACTTCCGTGGAAAAGTGGAATCCTTCTGACTTTGGGTGTGGCGCTGAGCTGGTTTGTGGGGGTCTGCCTTAAATATCCGGAATTGTGGGGATATTTTCTTGGATACGAATTGGTGGAGCGTTTTGCGAGCACGACGCACGGACGTTCGAAGCCTTGGTGGTTCTTCCTG
>CAIVGD010000125.1 GCA_903905395.1 uncultured Verrucomicrobiota bacterium | reverse complement strand
TGGCAGGGTGGCCACCCGGACCGCTTCATTGCGGGACGACACATGAGTTCCGCTCAGCGTCAGATAAACTTCGGTGATTTCGGCCTGGGTGCGGCGCTCCGCCTCGGCCAAAGCCATCCTGGCGGCCGCTTGGGCGTGGCCAAAATCCGTGACTTCCGCTTTTCGCATGCCGGCGGAGACAGATTCTCCGACTCCGAGAAGGGTGAGAGATCCGTCTTCGGCCATTTCGGCCACCGCTACGGTCATCTTTTGCGTTCCAAGATCGGTCGCAATGAGAATTTCGTTGGTCGGGGTTCTTCGCATGATCATGGGTTGGTTTCTCCGGTTTAGTTAAGAAAGGTTACGGGGACGTTCCGTTCCGGGGTTAGATCCACGGTGTTCACGATTCGTCCCTTGCTTTCCGCATAGTCGAAAATCACGCTGAGCCGGTCGAACTGCTCCAGCAGGTAACTGCTTCGAAACCGGATCTTTCCGCCGTGCGGTGTGGCCACTTGGAAACGACCCGGGCCCTCCAGCAGGAGGGTGGAGCAGTCCAGCCCGTCCCGCACCGGAGCGAGGGGTGCTTCCCTTAGAAATACGAGGGCGGCCCGCAAGTCTGCATTGTTCGTGCGCTCCCCTTCCACGACTTCATCGGAAGAGATGCCGCGGATCATCGGTAGCGACATCAGCTTCTCTCCCGGTTTCGGCTTGAGAATAAAACCACGCGCATCGATGTAGTACATCGGCTGAGCCAGTTGGGTGCCGGCGCTAGGGGTGGGACACAGGAGAGCGACAGGGCGGCGTTCCTCGACAAAAAGAAAAAGCGTGTCGGGCAGATGACGCTCCACCCGGACGGAAGCCACGTTCGGAAGTCGCTGGATGGATTCTTGAACCTCATCGAGCGATAGGCGGAGCAGATTTTGCCCGATCTTCACGCCACTCGCCATCACCAGCTCCCCTTTCCCAATTTTGTTCTGCGGCTCGATTTGAAAACGGCGCAAGGTGAAGTCCGGGTTCTGGTAAAGAAGCGTTCCAAGAATCACATCCATCCCAACCGAGGTGGCCATCGCGACCATTGCGAGAGAGACACCAACTAGAAGGAGGGCTCCAACGTGTCGGCTGATCGCCCGGGCACTTCCCTTGTCGGACATTCTCGCCGCGAGCACATGTCGGGCCCGACGATGGCGCGCACGCCGTTTTTTTCCTCCCCACGAGATGAACTCACGCCACCTCACGCTTGAACCCCTTTCCGATTCCGGGCCCAGGAAAGTTCCAGAACACGCAGACACAGCTTGGAAAATTCAATCCCCGCCGCCTGTCCCGCTTTCGGCAGGAGACTCAGGTCGGTCATTCCTGGAATGGTATTCACCTCGAGCACCGCGGCCTTGCCTTCCGCATCCACCATGACATCCACCCTCGAAAGAACCTCGCACCCGAGCGCACGGTGAGCCTGGAGAGCCATCTCCTGAAGCTCCGCCGCCTTTTCCTTTGAAATCTGGGCGGGACAAATATATTGAGTAGCTCCGGTGGTGTACTTATTTCGGTAATCGTAAAACCCTTTACCGGGTCGAACCTCCACCACCGGCAAGGCCTGCTCGCCCAAGATGCCGATGGTCATTTCCGCCCCCTCGATGAGGCGCTCGATCATCATCGCCCCTTTCCACTTGGCCGCCTCTTTCCGTGCCTTCTTCGCCTCCTCAGCCGTGCGGACAAGGTGAACTCCCAAGCTCGAGCCATCGGCCACCGGCTTGAGCACGTACGGTGGGAGCCAGTCGTTTTCCTTGGTCCACGCCATCCCCTCCGGTTGAGCCACGCCAGCAGAGGCCATCGCCTCCTTGGCTCGGAGTTTGTCAAAGGCCAGAGCACTCGCGATCGCCCCACTGCCCGTGTAGGCGATTCCCTTGGCGTCGAGTTCAGCCTGAAGCGTCCCATCCTCGCCGTACACTCCGTGGAGGCAGAGAAAGCAAATATCGGTTCCCTGAGGTACTTCGACCCCGCGCACTTTCACATCGACCTCCACCAAGCGGACACCGACCGACCGCAAGGCCTTGGCCACCGCCGCACCACTCCGCTGGGAAACCTCCCGCTCGCCGGAAACGCCGCCGGCCAGCACGGCCACTTTCATCTTCTCGGGTTTCATTCGTCCTCCCCCAGCACGATGACCTCGGATTCGAGCTCGATCCCGCGATCCATCCGCGCGCGGGCACGCACTTTTTCCATGAGCGCCAGCACATCGGTCGCTTTGGCCCCACCTTGATTCACAATAAAGTTTCCATGGACGGGTGAAATTCGCGCACCCCCGACCGCGGTGTCTTTCAAGCCCAGCTCTTCGATCAGCTTTCCCGCTGGAATCGACTCAGCGTTCTTGAAGATGCATCCCGCACTCGGGGCGGCCGGTTGGGAATCCCAGCGCTTCCGGCTGTACTTCTTGAGCCGCTCCGCGATCTCTTCGGGTTTCACGGGTTGCCCCTTGAGCACCGCCCCCACCGCAATCTCCTCCACCAAGCGGGGAACTTTTCGGTACTTCACTTCAAATTCACTTCCCGGCACCTCTTTCACTTTTCCCGTCCGATCCATCACTCTCACGCTCTCCACGGCCCCGAAAGTCCACGATTCCATTGCACCCGCATTCATCCGCATAGCGCCCCCAAGCGCTCCGGGTATCCCTTCCATAAATTCCAACCCGCCGATCCCCGCGTCCTTGGCCACCGCGACAATCTGCTTTAACCGAGCCCCTGCCCCTGCCCGGATTTTCCCACCCACCGCCTCAATCCCGCTCATCCCAGGTCGGCCGAGATGAACGCAGACGCCCGGGATCCCTCCATCCCGCACCAGAAGATTACTCCCCCGCCCCACCAGTGTGAGGCAAACCTTCTCCTTCTCGCACAGCCGCACAACTTTCCCCAATACATCCTCGTTCTCGGGTTCAAACCAGACTTGGGCAGGCCCCCCGATGCGGATTGTCGTGTGCTTTTGCATGGGCTCGTACCAACGCACATCGCCCTCACCCGCGGCAGTTTTTCTTACTTTCAAAAAAAGATCCGCTTCTCGTGCGATCCGCCGTGCCAGATGCGTGACATCCCCCGCCCCCATCACGAGAAAGAGATCTCCATCTTTCCATATCCGCCCCAAAATCGAACGAGCCTCTGCCATCGAACCCGCCGATTCCACCGTCACCCCTTTTCCCTTCAACTGGGCCGCCAATTGGACGAGGCCCCTTCCCTCGATCGGTTTTTCACCCGCGGCATAAACTGGAAGCAGGACCACCACATCCGCAAAAGCGAGGGCGTCGGCAAATCCCGCAAGAAACGTGGCCATCCGAGTGTAGCGGTGGGGCTGGAAAACCGCGACCAACCGAGCCCGCCCCCTGGCCCGAGCCGCCTCGATCGTTGCCACCACTTCCCGCGGGTGATGAGCGTAATCGTCCACAACTTCGAGTTCCGGTCCTGTGCAAAGAATCTCGAACCGACGGTCGGCCCTCCGAAATGCCTGCAAACCTTGTCGGATTTTTTCCGTGGCCAAACCCGCTTCCTGCGCGAGAGCCAACGCCCCCAGTGCGTTGCCCGCATTGTGCCGCCCCGTTGCCGCCACCCGAAATGAACCGAGATCCTTTCCTCTCTGCTGTGCGCCGAACTTCAATCCCTCCGCATCCTCTCCCTGCCACGTCCCCACATAATCTGCGCCGCTCTTTTCCCAACCAAAGGTGACCTTAGCCCGGATATCCACAGCCGCCTTCATTGCCGCATCCTCCTCCCGCGCGACGACCACCACTGGACCTACCACCTGCCCCAACACCTCGCGGTAGGCACGGACGACCGCGTCGCCGTCCGGATAACGATCGGCATGTTCGTGATCCGCATTGAGAAGAAGAGCGGCCCAGGGCTGAAGTTGGGACGGAGCGCCCTCACTCTCATCCACCTCGGCAATCAGCCAGGAACCGGCCCGCCACGCCCCGGAGGCGCCCAATGAGGGAGCAAATCCTCCGAGATAAAATGAGGGGTCTTCCCCAGCTTCCCGCCAAATCTGCGCGAGCATCGTCGCGGTGGTGGTCTTGCCGTGGGATCCAAG
>CAIVGD010000124.1 GCA_903905395.1 uncultured Verrucomicrobiota bacterium | reverse complement strand
TCTAAATATTCTTCGATTTTTGCTCCTCGCCGGAACATTGTCCCTTCCGTTCCAGCCCGCTTCGATTCATGCCGAAGCCATGCTCCAACTCTTTAACACCAGCTGGAAAGATCTCGCCGCGAAAATGCCGGAACTCGCCGAGGCCGGCTACACCTCTCTCTGGCTTCCTCCCCCCACGAAAGGAAGCGGAGGTCTCTCCGTCGGCTACGACTGCTTCGACGGTTTCGACCTCGGCTCCAAAGACCAACGTAGTTCCGTCAGCACCCGCTACGGCACGGAAGTGGAACTCCTCAAAATGGTCGAAGTCGCCCACCGCTTCGGCATCCGCATCTATTTCGATAACATTATGAATCACCGCGCCTTTGATATTCCCGGCTACGATGAAAAGACCTCCATCAACGTCTATCCAGGAATGGTTCCTGAGGATTTCCATCTAAGGGTCACCGAAGACGGCTTCTATCGGAAGTGGGACAATACCCGCGATTGGAGTTCCGCCTGGCAGGTGCAAAACCTCGGGCTGGCCGACCTCGTCGATATCGCTCAGGAAACTCCCAACGCGAATTTCGGAAAGACCGAAGGTAGCACCTCCCAAAAATATTCCTTTGTCCGGCAACCCAATAATCCCGAGTACTACGCCTACCTGCCCAATGGAACCTACGTGGGCTTCGGCCCCACCAACGGCATCACCACAAACACCATCGCCGCCAACCTGAATTTTTATAAAGAAGATGTCGGCGCCTTCCTCATTCGCAACGTGCGCTGGATGATGGATCGGACGAAGGCGGATGGTCTTCGCCTCGACGCCGTCAAACACGTGCCCGACTACTTTTTCGGAATGCAGAGCGGCGCAGACAAGGACTCGAGCGATGCCGGTTACCTGGGCGGAATCCAGCGCCAGTTCAATCTCACACGTGGATTCAGCGACGCGAATCACCGCGATTCTGTTTTTGACACGGAAAAAGGCCGCGACGACGCCATGGTTTTTGGCGAACACCTCGGCTCTCCTCCCGCCTACGGTGGCTACTGGGACGCGGGGATGCGGCTCGTGGATAATGATCTCCGATCCAAGTTGAACGGCGTCCTCGGTAATCCCAGTGCCACGCTGGCTGGCCTCGACAGCTCTGGCGGAGGCGGGTTCGCCGCCTCTCTCGGCGTCATGCACGCCACCAGCCACGACAACGACTACGCCGCCCAACGCCAACTCCAGCACGCCATGTACTACACCCGGGAAGGGCTCGGCCTCGTTTATTCCGACGGCAACACCCACTCTCAAGTCCTCGGCGATTCCGGCGGTGCCTTCCCACGGAACGCCAACACCGCTTACTTGGGGCAGTGGAGCGATCCACGCATCCCCAACCTTGCCAAAATTAATGGGGACTTTGCCCGCGGATACCAAAGTGGTCTTTGGGGCGACGCCGATTTCCTCGCCTACGAACGTCGGGACAACCGCAATCCCGATGGTAGCACCGCCACCCGCTCGGCGTCCGATGACGTCACCATGGTGGTCATGCTTAACGACAACACAGCCTCGGGAGTGGCCCGCACCTTCACCTCCAGCTTCCCCACCAACGCCTACCTCTACCAGTACGCCACCGGTCCCAATGGTTCCTATCAGGTGGGATTTTACAAATACGGGAACGAACTGAGCGGCGTGGTCGTACCCGCTGGGGGCTACTACATCTTCGGCTACCGCACGCCGGAACTTTCCACCCTCTGGCCGGACTCCGCCATCACCCTCTACCAAAACGGTGTTGAGGCGCCCAAAATCTATGTCACCCGCAAAGACGGCCCGGATGGTGATTCCACTTTCAATCCTGCCGGCCTGACCAACCGCGGATTCGACTCCACTAACGATATGGTGGCCTTCACCTACCGCACGAAAGTACCAGTGGTGAACGGCGGATCCCCCCTCACCCTTGTCGCTCGGGCCGACGGTTCGGCCGAAAATATCCTCCTCAAACTCGACGGCGGAGTGGATCTCAACGGTACCGTCCCCTCCGGCATCACCGACCCCGCGAAGCGCGATAACCCGCCCGCCGTCCGCACCGATACCTTCCTAGGCTACGAACAACCCACCTTCCGCGACCGACAACATCCTGAGAAATTTGCGGCAGTGGACACCACCCATTGCCAGACCGGTTCGCCTGGTGCTGAGACTTATGTGAAGACGATCGGCGGCACGTTCACGATCAACAACGGTCCGACCTCAGCCAACGACTACGGCACGGCAGGCGGCAATGTCGCCTCATGGATTTATCATGACCCGGCAAACGCTGTGGGCGGAACGGCCGGCACCACTGGTGTCGGAGGATTGCAATTTGTCGAAGGCACAAGCGACATCGTCATCTGGGCCAAGAGCAACTCGGTCGGAGGCGGTTTCAAAATGTTCGTTTATTACACCACCGATGGAACTTACCCCGAAGGCGCCGGTGGCATTGGTCGCGGCACCACCCAGGTCACCGAACTGAACTGGCGCCACAACGACAGCGGAAACGACTGGTGGGGCTCTGCTTCCATCTCCAAACCTGCCGCCGGTATCCCGTTCGCCTACAAGATCGGTGCTTATAAAACCGGCGCCTCTTTTTGGTGGCCCAGTGACGCCGTTTCGGTGGCCTACAAAAAGACGATGCTCACCACTTTCAGTATCACCAATTTCCAACCGACGAATGTCCAATATCACCTGCACAACGACTACAACTCCCTCACCACCGGATTGCAGGAAGGATTCCACATCGTGCGGGCTCGGGCCTTCCTCAAGCGGGACAACCAATCCCCTCTTTACCAGACTTTCTTCCAAACCTTCTACTATGATGCCCAGACGCCCGGGGGTTCCATGCCCTATCCTCAGGTTCCTGTGGGTGGCACCAACACCACGGTCGGCGGTTCCAGTTATGAAGTCGTCATCCGAGCCGACTCCACCGTCACCGAAGTCTGGGCTCACATCGACGACAGCGATTCCAGCAATGACGATGCCCTCACCAAAGCTCCCAATGGAAACGGGGCCGGCGGAGATCCCTTCGTCGATGCCAACGGCAACGGGCAGTACGATGCCGGAGAAACCTTCACCGACCTCAATGGCAATGGCATCTACGATGCATCCATCACTGCGGGAGCTTGGGTTCTCGTCGGAGAAGTAGCTCCCAGCGTTTTTGTCGGTGATTCCCTGCCCCGCGAATTTAGGTTCCGCTACAAAAACATCCCCTCCGACGGCATGGGCACAATCCATATCCGCTTCCTCGAGGCATCCTCCTCCCACAACTTCACTCTCGACTCCACGGCAGGTCACTACACAGAACTGCTCCGCCCCGTGGACACCCGTGGGCCGTTGATGCGCATGAATATCGCCTGGCCCCAACGGGACGGCGATACCGTCGGCGATAACTACACTATGAAAGTTTATCTTTCCTATCCCATCGCCGATAACCTGACCCAATCCGAGATTCTCAGTCGGATGACCTTCAGCATCGCCAGTACCGAATCCGGCACCGACCGCGGAGCCGTCGACCAAAGTCTGACGACAAACAACACCTCGATGAGCTGGTCTCACGTCGGGGCGAATGGTGATTTCCGGGAACTCGGCATCAACCTCCCCAACCTCTACAACGATCAACCCAACTTCCTCCATCGTCTTCGTGTGACCTATGCCGATCCAGTTACCGGCGTGACTCTGGAAGAAATCCGCTTCGTCAAAGCCTACCCCACTTCGAAACCCTTCATCGCCATCACATCCCCACCCGAACGGGATTCTGACGGCAAAACCTATGAGATCACCCTGCCGGACGGTCCGGGTGCCGACAGCCTCCGCTTTGCCGTGCAAGTCCAGACGAGCACCTCCGTCACCAGTGTCAGCCTGGTCGGCAATCCAGCGATCACCGTCCTCAACGAGGTTTACATCGACACGAATTTCAACGGGAAGTTTGACGGACAGGAGCCTTACATAGATGCCAACAGCAACGGCATCCACGATACTGGGGAAATCTACACCGATCTGAATGAAAACGGGGTTTGGGACGCGAACGAACAACCCTCCTTGGTTGACACCAACGAAAACGGGACTTGGGACGGAATCACCGTCACGCTCAACACCACTTCGAAAGTCTGGGATATCCCATGGATGATCACCTCCGCAGGCACCTACCAACTTACCGCCACCGGATCTAATGGTACCGATTCCTCCTCCGCCTCGCGCACGGCTCGGGTGATCCTGCGGGAGCCGTCCGGCGTCACGGATGCGGATAGCGATAATGACGGTCTGACCGATACGGACGAAGCGACCGCAAAAGCCTTGCCGACCACTACCTCGGATGGCTGGACCAATGGCGATGTCCACGCCCATTACGCTTTCGGAAACTCACTCCCCACCTGCCCAGACTCAGATGGGGACGGCTTGCCCGACGGATTGGAGCTCGGTTGGCGCACCGCGTCGAACCCTCCCACCGACACTACCGCCGATACCAACGGCGACGGCTATCCGAACTTCATCGGCGATATGGATCCTCCCCTCTATGCGGTAGTGGAAAATGCTGGCACGGTTCCGGGGGTTGGATCCCTCAGCCTCGGCGATGATCGCTCCCGCCAAGCCGCCGGCTCGGTCACCGATCCGACCAATCCAGACACCGATGGAGACGGAATTCTCGACGGAGTGGAAGACGCCAACCACAACGGTTGGGTCGATGGGGACGGCAAATCCCTGCCACTGAACGCGACGATTGCCCAATACCTCACCGCCAGACCCAACGTGGGTGATTGGCCCAACAACAAAATCGATTCTTGGGAAACTTGGACTGAAACCAGCCCCACGAATGCCGATTCCGATGCCGACGGACTGACGGATGGCTACGGAGAGGATAAAAACGGCAACGGCTATATCGACGGAGATACCAACAAAAACCGGGTGCACGACGCAGGTGAAATGTGGACGGAAACCGACCCGCTTAAGTTCGACACCGATGGAGACGGCCTGCCCGACGGCTGGGAAGTTAATAACGGACTCGATCCGTTAGACAACGGCACCCTCTCCTATCGAACCGGTGGGGCGGGCAATCCGGTGAACGGGGCGAGCGGTGATCCGGATGGAGACGGGCAAACCAATCTCCAAGAATATCTCGCCGGCACGAATCCGCAATTCAATGAAACCGTGGCCCCGGTCATAGGCGAAGGGACGATTCGCATCGGCACCTTCCTCGATTGGAAACCGGACGATCTGCTGGCTCTCGATGAGTACGATAACGGCGGAAACGTCAGCGACATCTATCGAAGCTACGATGGCTATGACTCCTCCCGCGATCTGGTTGCTTTCTCCTTCCGGGATGGCGGCGATCCTGCCGCTGGCGGGGACGGCAAACTCTATTTCCGCGCTGATTTTCTCGATCTCCAAGCCAACGCTTGGCAGGGGTACGTGGATCTTTACACGGTGATCAATGTCGGCAATGCCGGCAACGGAGAGAAAGCCCTCCCCGATCAGGTGGACTTGGCCACAACGATGGGCTGGCAGGCAGTGGTCGCCGTCTTTGGCC
>CAIVGD010000123.1 GCA_903905395.1 uncultured Verrucomicrobiota bacterium | reverse complement strand
GCGTTTGACGGCTTGAAGGATGTGGGGGCTTGCCGCCTCTGCCTGGTCGAGGTCGAAGGCACCACGAAGCTTTTGCCGGCCTGCACGACCCCCATCACCCCGGATCAGGTGATCCATACCCAGAGCAAGCGCCTCGCCCAACACCGGCGGCTTATAATCGAACTTCTTTTTGCCGAGCGCAATCACGTCTGCGCTGTCTGTGTGTCCAACAATCACTGCGAGCTTCAAGCCGTGGGGTACGAGCTCGGCATGGACCATGTCCGCTTTCCTTACCTTTTCCAAGAATGTCAGGTGGATGCTTCCCATGTGAAATTCACCATGGACCACAATCGGTGTATCCTCTGCACGCGTTGTGTCAGGGTTTGCGACGAGGTGGAAGGCGCCCACACCAAAGACGTGGTGGGCCGCGGGTATCAGGCGCGGATCTCAACGGATTTCAATCAGCCTTGGGGTGAATCTTTTTCCTGCACGTCCTGCGGAAAGTGCGTCGAGGTGTGTCCCACGGGCGCATTGGTCCCCAAGGGGGTTTCCCAAGGACTTCTCAGTAAAAAACCAGAATCCATCACCGAACTCATCCAAAAAAGAAAAGCCAACCCATGAAAAAGAAACTCGCCACGGTATGGCTGGGAGGCTGTTCCGGTTGTCACATGTCTCTTCTGGACATTGACGAAAGGATACTGGATGTCGCGGCATTGGCCGACATCGTGAAATGTCCGATCGTTGATGGAAAAGAATTCCCCGATGTGGATATTGCCCTGATCGAAGGCGCCATCGTAAACGACGAACACATCAGCGAGGCCAAACATATCAGGGAGCATTCCAAGATCGTCGTTTCTTTCGGGGACTGCGCCGTGACGGCGAATATTCCTTCCTACCGGAATCTCTTCACCAAGGAAGAGGCCTTGAACCGGGCGTATCTGGAGGCGGAGTCCAACGATCGTGGGCTCATTCCCGACTCCCCGCAGTTGGGAAAACTCATCCCACGCGTGTCTCCGCTCCATGAAGTCATCAAGGTGGATTATTATATTCCCGGTTGTCCTCCATCCGCGGATCTCATCTTTTATGTTCTGGCGGAATTATTGAACGGACGCACGCCAGTGCTGGATAAGGAAAGGCTCAAATATGGTTGATTCGAAGAAAATCATTATCAATCCAGTCACGCGTATCGAGGGACACGCGAACATCACGATCGATCTGAATGATAAGGGCGCCGTCACAGATGCCCACTTTCATGTCAACGAGTTCAGGGGCTTTGAAAAATTCTGCGAAGGCCGGCCCTACACCGAGATGACGAGCATTGCCCCGCGTATCTGCGGCATTTGTCCGGTGAGCCATGCGGTGGCCAGTGCCAAAGCCTGCGAGATGATCATGCGTGTGACTCCTCCAGTCACGGCGACGCTGTTGCGTCGCATCATGCATTTGGGACAAATGATCTCCTCGCACGCGCTCAGTTTCTTCCATCTCTCCAGCCCCGACTTTCTGCTGGGATTCGATTCCGACCCAGAGAAGCGCAACATCCTTGGGATTGCCGAAAAGTTTCCGGATCTGGCCGTACGTGGCATCCGCTTGAGGAAGTTTGGACAGGAAGCCAGCGAGCGCATAACCGGGAAAAAGATCCATGCGGTTGGCATCGTCGCTGGAGGCATGACTTGTGTTCTCACCGAGGAAAACCGTCAGGCCTTGCTGGCTTGGGTGCCCGAGGCTTTGGAAACCACGCGGATGGCACTGGATATCTTTAAGAAATTTCGCAAGGAGATGCGGGATGAGTTCGACGGCTTTGCAAGCTTCAAGACTCTGTACATGGGCACGGTGGGTCCGAAAGGGGAGCTGGAGCTCTATGACGGAAAACTGCGCTTTGTCAGTGAGGAAGGCGCCATCATAGCCGATCAGTTGGACGCCAAAGACTACCTTCAGTACATTGCCGAGCGACCGGTGGAATTCTCGTATCTCAAGAGCCCATATTATAAACCGCTCGGATATCCTCAGGGGATCTACCGCGTCGGGCCGCTCGGCAGGCTCAACGTCGCGTCTTGTATCACGACCCCTTTGGCGCAGAAAGAATTTCTTGAGTTCAAGCAAATGGGCCAGCAGAAGCCGCTCCACGGGTCCTTTTATTTTCATTACGCCCGTTTGATTGAAACGCTTTACAGCGTGGAGGAAATGAAAAATATTCTCGAGGATCCTCGGGTGACTTCACCGGATGTGTTTGCCCAGGCAGGGCACAACCAATCGGAGGGCGTCGGCTCCTCGGAAGCCCCGCGCGGGACGCTTTTCCATCACTATTTCACCGATGAGAATGGAATTCTCAAAAAGATCAATCTTTTGATTGCAACGGGCCAGAACAATCCCGCGATGAACCGCTCGGTGCTGGAGGTGGCGAAGAAGTACGTGGATGGCCGCAACGTGAAGGAGGGGGCTTTGAACCGCGTGGAGGCCGCGATCCGTTGCTACGATCCTTGTCTTTCCTGTTCCACGCACGCACTCGGCGCCATGCCTCTCCAGATTCAGATCCGGGACCATACCGGCCAGATCATCAGGACACTGCAACGGGGCCAGTGAGGACATTGGTCGTCGGGTACGGCAACGTGACCCGTTCCGACGATGGTGTGGGGGTGGAAGTTGCCAGACGGCTCGAACAAGAAAATTTTCCAGACTTGGAAGTCCGCACTTCCCAACAACTCCATGTGGAACTTCTCGAGGATTTTGATCGTTTCGATCGCGTGGTTTTGGTGGACGTGCAGGCGGGAGGGGATCGGGTGACCCTTGAGCAGGTGAAGGAAACTCCGGAGGCTCAGATCGTATCCTCGCATGCCTTGGTGCCGGCTGTGCTCTTGGGTTTGGCCAGCCGCCTGGGTTATGCCAAGCCCGAGCTATATTTATGTAAGATCCCAGGAGGTGATTTTAAATTTGGCGGGACTCTTTCTCAAAACGTGAATCAGCTAGCCCAGGAGGCCTTGGGGTTGATACGGAAACTCCTGGCAGCGGCATAAGGAAGAACGGCATGCACGAAGGAAATTTTACAGACCAGATCGTCGATGCGATTCTCGGAGAGCTTGAAAAATATCCGAACAATCGTCCGGCCCAAGTCAGCGTGGCCGTGGGAGAGATGCTCCATCTGCTGCCCGATAGTGTGCAAATGCACTATCAGCTCCGCACGCAAGGCACGCCTCTGGAAGGCGTAAAACTTATTTTGCGGGAAGTCCCCGTGCGGGTGCTTTGCAATACCTGCGGATTTTCGGGTGACGTGGAAGATCATCATTTGTTGATGTGTTCCAAGTGCGGCGCCCGCGACGTGAAAATGCTTTCGGGCAACGAGATTACCATCGACGCCATCGAGATTAGTTAAGATGAAGGTCCGGGCTACGGCTCAGGAGTGCCAGGCGCAACGCTGGAAGATCACCGTGCGCGGTCTCGTGCAGGGGGTGGGATTCCGACCTTTTGTATATCGCCTGGCCAAGGAGCTGGGTCTATCGGGACACGTGGTCAATGTTCCAGAAGGGGTTTGCATTGAGGTCGAAGGGCTCCCGGAACCTTTGGAGGGATTTTCGTTGCGTCTGACCCGCGATCGTCCGGCACGCTCCTTCATACATGGGCTGGAGCGTTCGACTCTGGATCCGCAGGGCGACTTGGATTTTCAAATCCTCGAAAGCCGAACCGAAGGAACAAAGACCGCACTGATTCTGCCCGACGTGGCCGTCTGTGCCGATTGCCTAGCCGAACTCACGAACCCGTCCGATCATCGCTTTCTTTACCCTTTCACCCATTGCATGAATTGCGGACCGCGTTACAGCGTCGTCGAATCGCTTCCTTACGACCGCGCCAACACCTCGATGAAGCAATTCAAGATGTGCCGCACCTGTGAAGAGGAATATCAGGACCCGCGTAATCGTCGTTACCATGCGCAGGCTGTGGCCTGCGCCGATTGCGGTCCTCGGCTGGAGTTCTGTGACCGAAACGGAATCAAGATCGCCGGGCCTTCTTCGGCGATTGCCATGGCCGCTCAAGCCCTCCGCGACGGAAGCATCGTGGCGGTCAAAGGCCTGGGAGGTTTTCATCTCATGGTTGACGCGACCTGCGACGATGCGGTGCAAAAACTGCGATTGAGAAAGCACCGTGAACAAAAGCCGCTGGCCGTGATGATGCCGTCGCTTGAGGTGACACGGCGTCATTGTGAAGCATCGCCGTTGGAGATTTCTTGGCTGACCTCGCCGGAGGCGCCGATTGTGCTTTTGCGAAAAAACAGGACCAGCCCACAGGCCGACCAGGGAATTGCACCATCGGTGGCTCCGCACAACCCATCGTTGGGGGTAATGTTGCCGTACACGCCCATCCACCATCTCCTTTTGTGCGAGCTTGGAATGCCGGTAGTGGCAACCAGCGGAAATCTCTCTGAGGAACCTATCGCCACGGAGAACGAAGAGGCGCTCCAGCGCCTGGGAACCATCGCGGATTTTTTTCTGATGCATGACCGTCAGATTGTAAGACCTGTGGATGATTCGGTGCTCCGCGTTCTCCTAGGAAGGGAAATGCTGTTGCGACGGGCGCGCGGATTTGCGCCACTACCCGTGATCCTGCTAGGGGAGGGGGATTCAGTTCTCTGTGTGGGGGCACATCTAAAAAACACCATCGCGCAAAGCTGTCACGGTCATGTTTTTCTGAGTCAGCACATCGGGGATCTACAAACGCCGGAAAGTTTTGAGGTTTTCAGGGGAACGACCGCTCTTTTCGGCACTTTATACGAACAAAAGCCGCAGGCAGTCGCTTGCGACCTGCATCCCGATTATCTTTCGACGCATTTTGCGCAGGAAACTGGTTTGCCGCTGTTGGGCGTACAGCATCATTATGCCCACATTCTTTCCTGCATGGCGGAGAATGAACTGGAGGGGCCGGTCTTGGGCGTCGCCTGGGATGGAACAGGCTTTGGAGATGACGGAAGCATCTGGGGAGGAGAATTTCTTCTGGTGGATGAGCGCGCGTACTCGCGCGTAGGGACGTTCAGGCGCTTTCGCCTTCCCGGCGGCGAGATGGCGGTAAAGGAACCGCGGCGGTCTGCCTTGGGGATGCTCTATGAGGTTTTCGGTAAGCGGTTGTTTTCCACAAAGGATTTCCATGGGCGCACTCTGTTCTCCGAGTCCGAGATCTCCGCTTTACAAATCATGCTTGAAAGCGGGTTCCAATCCCCGCTCACGAGCAGTGTCGGCCGTTTGTTTGATGGCGTGGCGGCTCTGGTCAATCGGAGAAAGGTCCAGCAATTTGAAGGTCAGGCGGCCATGGAACTTGAATTTGACCTGGAAGGCTTCGAAACTTCCGATGGTTATCCAACGCTCTTTCTCAAGAACGAGGATGCCAAGGGGCCTGAGTGGATATTGGATTGGGAGGGTGTACTGCGGGGACTTCTGGAAGATCTGGATGGCGGCTGTCCTGTCGGCCGGATCTCGGCGAAATTTCATAACATGCTGGCGGAGGCGATCGTGGGGATAGCCCAGCGATGCAAACAGGAAAAGATCGTGCTCAGCGGAGGTTGTTTCCAGAATGGCTACTTGCTGGAGCGGGCGGTTGTGCGCTTGCGCCAGGAGGGCTTTGTGCCGTACTGGCATCAGCGGATTCCGCCCAATGACGGCGGAATTGCCCTCGGGCAAGCCGTGGCAGCGCGGCGAGAAGGACGAAAGGAGAGGACACGATGTGTTTAGCCGTACCTGGAAAACTGATCGAGATCCATGGTGAAGATCCTTTTTTTAGGACTGGGAAGGTGGACTTTGGAGGAATTCTGAAAGAGGTGAACCTGGCGTATGTTCCGGAGGTGCTGTTGAACCAATATGTAATCGTGCATGTGGGATTTGCGATCAGTGTTTTAGATGAGGCCGAAGCACGGGAAGTTTTCAGCTACCTCGCGGAAATGGATGGTTTGGAGGAACTCAAGGAGCCGTCCGGATGAAATTCATCGAGGAATACCGCCACGCAGAAGGCGCGCTCCGCTACGCCAATGCCATCCACAAGATCGCCACGAGACCTTGGACGGTGATGGAGATCTGCGGAGGGCAGACCCATGCGATCGTCAAATTCGGACTAGACGAACTCCTGCCTAAAACCATCACCTTGGTGCATGGCCCGGGATGTCCCGTTTGTGTCACACCGCTGGAGCTCATCGATAAGGCTCTGGCCATCGCGTCGTTCCCTGGGGTTATTTTCTGTTCGTTCGGGGACATGTTGCGCGTGCCCGGAAGCCAGGCTGATCTTTTTTCCGTGAAAGCCAGGGGTGGTGACGTGCGGATTGTGTACTCCCCCCTAGATGCGCTCGGGATTGCGGAAGCCAACCCCGGGAAGCAGGTTGTTTTCTTTGCCGTGGGTTTTGAAACCACGGCACCGGCTAATGCCATGGCGGTGTTTCAAGCTAAGAAGAAAAAAATTCACAACTTTTCCATCTTGGTTTCACATGTGTTGGTACCACCGGCCATCGAGGCGATACTTTCTTCCCCACAAAACCGTGTTCAGGCTTTTTTAGCTGCCGGCCATGTTTGCACCATCATGGGATACGAGGAGTACGACCCCATCGCAGAACGGTACGCGGTTCCGATCGTGGTCACGGGGTTTGAGCCACTGGATATCTTGCAGGGGATACTGATGTGCGTGAGGCAGTTGGAAAAAGGCGAACATCGCGTGGAAAACCAGTATGCGCGGTCCGTCCGACGCCAAGGCAATCCCATGGCCCGCTCGTTGATTCAAGAGGTGTTCCGTGTGGTGGCCCGCAAATGGCGGGGGATTGGTGAGATCCCTAAAAGCGGATTAGCGTTGACGGCAGAGTACGCGGAATTTGATGCGGAGACACGCTTTGGGGTTCAGGAAATCCATGCGGAGGAATCTCCTGAATGCATCAGCGGCCTCGTCCTTCAGGGGCTTAAGAAGCCTTACGAATGTGCGGCCTTCGGCGTGCGTTGCACTCCGGATCGTCCGCTGGGTGCGACGATGGTTTCCTCGGAAGGCGCCTGTGCGGCGTATTATCGGTATCGGAAAGGTGCCCGGGGTGTGGCATCAAGCGCCCAAGGCGAGGTCCCGCATTCATGAAGCCGCTTCCCGAGTTTTCCATCTCTTGCCCACTGCCGATTTCAGACGGAGAGAGGATATTATTGGCGCATGGCGGTGGCGGCAAAATGATGCAGCAACTCATTGCGACTGTTTTTCGCCCGGCGTTGGACGGAGGAAATCTGGAAGTGCAACATGACGGCGCGGTCTTGCCGCTGGAAAGCTCACGATTGGCCTTTACGACGGATTCGTACGTGGTTCATCCGCTTTTTTTCCCGGGCGGAAATATCGGAACCCTGGCGATCTACGGGACAGTCAATGATCTGGCCATGTGCGGCGCCGTCCCACTTTATCTGAGCGCCGGATTTATTTTGGAGGAAGGCACCGAAATGGACGTTTTGCGTCGTGTGGTCGAATCCATGCGGCAGGCCGCCGATGCTTGTTCCGTCCAACTGGTTACAGGGGACACCAAAGTCGTGGACAAGGGGAAGGGCGACGGCATTTTCATTACCACCGCAGGAATCGGGGTCGTCAAACACTCGTTGAAGATCCATCCCAAAAGCATCCGGGCAGGGGACAAGATCCTACTCAACGGGGACCTGGGACGGCATGGCATAGCCATCATGGCGCAAAGAGAAGGGCTGGCCTTTGAAGGCGCGATCGAAAGCGACGCGGCGCCGCTCTCTGAGCCGGTGCAAAAACTACTGAATGCCGGAATTAGGATTCACTGTTTGCGGGATCTCACGCGAGGGGGGCTGGCCAGCGCCTTGAACGAGATCGTCTCCGTCAGCGGTTTGGATATCCACGTTCGTGAGAAAACTATTCCGGTCTGCGAACCGGTCAAGGGCGCCTGTGAGATCCTGGGATTGGACCCGCTCTATGTGGCCAATGAAGGACGATTTATCACGATCGTTCCAGCCGAAGATGCCGATCGCGCCCTCTCCGTTTTAAGAACGCATCCGCTGGGGCGCGAGGCCTCGTTGATCGGGGAGGTCAAGCCGGCTTCTACCGGATGGGTGACCATGACCAATGCCATCGGCACCAACCGCATTCTGGATCTATTGTCCGGGGAACAGCTTCCGCGGATCTGCTGAAGCGGACTTCCCGGCGGAGGTGCCTATTGTTTGCGGGAAGAACCGCTGTTCTGGTTTTTTTATGGAATGGAATAGCGGAAAGCCACTTCCCCGTTCTTGTGAGATTCCGTCTCATCTTTGGGGAGCCATGAGTGGAGGTATTCCACAGTCACCTGATCTGGACCGACGGTGACGCGCACGCGGCCGGAGTTGGGCAGGATGTCGCCCGTACGGTAGGCCTCCTTGTTGTAGAGGGCGTAGTTCGGATCTGCTGGTTCGGCCAGTGTCTGGTAGATAACCCCATCGAGTTGTTGTCGGGCAAAGAGGTGGTCATGCCCCTGGAAAAAGATGGTCACGCCGTTCTTGGCCATCAGTTGGTGGATCGGCAATTCCCAGCCGGCTCGCCTTACAGCAAACTCGTTGTCGCCTTTCTTGTTCTTGCCACCCCACTCGAAAAGATCGGCCTGCTCAATCCCTCCTCGGCCGGTTCCAAGGACGTGATGAGTAAAGACGAATTTGTGTCTGGCCCTGCTGGACTCCAGGGTCTTCTTGAACCACTGGTACTGCTCATCTCCGAGGGTAACGGCCCACAGGTCACGGTGGGGATGCTTGCTCCCGCCATGCTCGGCATCCACGGGATTGGGGGAGTGCCAGTACGGGTCAATAACGACGAATAGTGCGTCACCCCATGTCCATGCGAAGTAGTCCCTCAGCAGACCGATGAACGGCACCTCTGTGGTGTCGCCGGTGTAGAAGCCGTCGGGCGACGGCTGAGGGAAAATGTGGTTGCGGGTATTCTGAGCCCAGACGGCCATGTTGTTCGGGGTGCCGTCGAGATTACAGGCGGCCGCCTGTTCATGATTGCCGTTGATCAGAAAAATCGGGGAGGAGTGGGCCGCCAAACCCAGGAAGTACCGCTGGTTTAAGTAGATATTGTTGACCGCCTCGGGGGTGACGGTGCGGAGGGTGTCCACGCTGAAGTCGTCGCCGATCGTCATGTAGAAATCGGGACGATCGGCCGCCACCGCCCTCAGAGTTTGGGCGTAGAGCGCTGGGTCGAACTGCTGTGGACGTTCGGGATGCGAATCGCCCTGAATCTCAAATGTGAAGGTGTTTCCCGGTGAACGCTGAGTTTGAAAACTATATTCCGGGCCGGCGGTGAACGCGGAATCGCCGGGCTTGCGATGTTGGAGCCGGTAGAAGTAACGCGTGTTGCGATCCAACTTATCGAGCAGGAAGTCGGTGGGGATGTTCGCGGGGAGTTTCACGAGGTCGATCCTGGCAGTGGGATGTCCCTCGCTACTTCCATATTCCAGATATCCCTCGCGGTCGTCAGCCGAGAGCACGCTCACCACGACGCTCTTGTCCGTCGGTCGGCCCAGCACCAGAGAGAGAGCGCGGAGCTCGGCAAGCTCGGCGGGAAACATGGTTGCGCCGTTTGGGCGGTCCCGCTTGGCGTGGCGTTCTTCATGCGGCTTCATCGTGGTCTGGGCACCGGTCCACGAAGCGGCCAGCATCAGGTACAGGATGATCGACAGGCGATAAAGTTTCATGGCTTCATGCTCTGGATGGCATAGGAGTGCGCAACCGAACCGTCCGTACGGACATAGTCTATGGTCGCTCTATCGGCGGAAACCAAAACCCGGAGGTGGCCTGAACTCCCCAGAATGACACCGCTCGTATAACCGTATTCCGCCGCATTGCGGGTGCTGCCCCGTGGGTCGCCCGGTTGGGGGACTTCCTGATACACGATGCCATCGAGGTCCTGCTTGGCATAGAGATGGTCGTGGCCATGGAATACCGCGGCAACGTGGTTTTTCACCAGCAGTTGGTGGATTGGCGCGGCCCATCCTGGGCGATTCTGTTGAAAGCCATCACTGGCATCTGAGTTCTTACCACCCCATTCAAAGAATGGGGCAGCTTCCGCGCCGCCGCGTTCCTGATCACCCATGCCCCCGACAAGATGATGGATGAAGATGAATTTGAACTTAGCCTTGCTCACTTCGAGCGTGTGCTGGAGCCATGCGTACTGTTCGGTTCCAAGCGTGTGGGTCCATCCATCTTTCTTGCCGCGCTGTTTTTGATCGAACCAGAACGGATCCAACACGACGAACAGCGCGTCGCCCCATTCCCAGGCGTAATAGTCCTGTAGCAGGCCGGCTTCCGAACGTTTCGTCGCGTTGCCCGTGTAAAAACCATCGGGGAGGGGATTAGGGAAAAACCGCTTCCGCATCATGTTAGACCAGACGGCCAGACTGTTGGGGTCGCCGCCGCGACCGCGCGGAGTTTCGCCGTCGTGATTGCCAAGGACCAAGAAGAGCGGTGCGGAATGGCAAAGCTGACCGAAGTAGAATCGTTGTGCGAGATACTGCTGTGTGGCGTTTTCACGGTTTTCGTGTCTCTCGGTCATGAAGGTATCGCCGAGGTCCACGTGGAAATCCGGCGCGTCCGCCAGGGCGTTGGCCAGAGTGCGTTGGTAGAGAATCGAGTCCGTGTTCTCATCCAGATGGGAATCTGCGGTGACGGTAAAGGTAAATGCGCTGCCGGACGCTCGCTTGGTGTTAAAGGCGCCATCGACGAATGGTTTCTCCGTGGCCGCATCCCGCAGTTGCCAGAAGTAGCGTGAGTTAGGCTTGAGTTTGTCGATGACGATTTCCTGAACCTGCCCCTTTGGGAGCGACACGCTCCCGGTTCGTGAGGAAAGTTCGGGCAATCGTGTCCCGTAGGCAATGACCCCCGAAATGTTGCTGTCGCTGAGCATGCTCAACACGATGGACGTGGCGGTCGGACGTCCAAGGATGACGTCCGCCGGGTGAGACGGGGTGAAGGACGGAGTCGGCTGCCGCGGCCCATGCCCGGTGGCCGGTCCCGTGTTTTGAGCGATCGCCCAGACGGAGGTCAGGAGGAACGCCATGCAAACGAAAAAAATCAGATGCCGTGGTGCGGTGGCCATGCCGCTCGATGTCATCGGAGATTTCATGGCGAAGGTTTTTCTTTGATTGTCTGATCCCCCGTGGGCTGGGGAGGTTTGCCTTCCAAGTTGCGCTTCTCGTCAGGCGTGGGGAAGCGAGTGTAAACCACGCTCATTGTGGCACTGCTTAGGATGATGTCCTTCATGGCTGCGAGCAGTACGTCGCGATTAACCTGAGACGGCGGGACGTCGAGTTTGACCGGCGCCGACAGGGCATAGACGGTGTAAACATAAGTTTTTGTCCCCGGTCCCTTGGAATGGGGTGGGGCATATTCTATCCTGCCATTGACGCTGTTGTTGCCAAGCGTTCCGGTGCCATTGACATTTTTCGGGAGGCTACGGACATCTGCCGGAATGTTGTAGAGTGTCCAATACCACTTCGTTTTTCCCTCGGGATCCATGTGGTGCATGATGATCGCGAAGCTCTTCGTTCCAACCGGCACCCCGCTCCATTCGAGGGGCAGAGTCGCGCTCGCCCCGTCCCCAGTGAACTCCTTCGGGAGCGTTCCACCGTCGGCCACGTCGGGACTCATCAGTAGAAATCCCGACTGGGCATGAGGGGCAGGTGGTGAGATGGATGACGGTGCGATCTGGGCCGAGCCGGGTGCTGCGAAGAAGAAATCCGTATTCTGGATGTTGGGCAGCGTCTGCAGCGGCTGGGAGTAGAGGTAAGCGGGGGCACTGGTATAACCGTCGAGGTTGCGCAGTTTCTTCAAGGCGGCGCGTTGCTCATCCGTCAAAGTCCGGTTCACCTTTGCGAAGGCCATTGCGTAGTAGTAGGACATCTCCCCGTCGAGCTCGCCGTAACGCCGCCCAAGCGCGACCACAGCAGGCTTGTCCGCCTGACCGCCGCTGAGAAACTTGCGCAATTCCTTCGAGATGGCACCGCGCACGGCAATGATTTCCTCGAGCGCCCTGCGCTGCAGGCCGGGGATGGCAGTGATGTTCTTGCGTTGATCCTCGGTCAGG